>JANPHO010000481.1:0-2013 GCA_031424515.1 Saprospiraceae bacterium | reverse complement strand
AACTGCACCAATGGCTCGCCTACTTTATTGCGATATAATTCAGTCCGCTCGCCTTGATTGAGCAAAAAGGCTTCTGTACCCAGTTCCAAAATTTTGTTTCGTGTGCGTGAAATGTTCGCCGATGTCGTCCATTTGAAGTTTTTCTTTACGATGTTATTGCTGCTGATTTCAAGCTCTACACCATCATTTTGAAGGCTGCCGATATTGTTCCAAGTCTGTGGCACACCTAAGAAGCCCAATGTAGATTGTCTAAGCAACAATTGGTCGGTTTTTGACCGATACACATCTAAAGCAAGTGTCACTGAATTTTTGAAGATGGATAAATCTATACCACCGTTGTATTGAAAAGTCCGTTCCCACGTAATATTCTCATTTGATAAAATATCTCTTGATGGCACTTGACCCGTTACAACAGTTCCTGTGCCCGCGCCCAAAGAATAATTTGCTGCATACAACAGGTCAACAAACGCAAAGTCCACGATGCGGTTATTACCCGTTGCGCCATAACTGCCTCTGAATTTCAATTGACTTAACCAACCTACATTTTTCAAAAACTTCTCCTCACTTGCTACCCAACCTGCGGATACTGAGGGGAAGTTACCCCATTTCTTACCGGGTGCAAAATAGGAACTACCATCTGCTCGATAACTGGCTGATAATAGATACTTGTTTTGAAAACCATACGTCACACGACCTAAATAAGACACCAAACCAATCTGATTTTTTGTATTAAAAGTACCTGCTTGGTCTTTTGTCAAGGCTGTATTTAAGGTCGTGATATTATCGTCTGCATAATTCAAACCCGTTGCTTGGTCTGCATTAATCGTTGTTTTTTGAGCCGTAAAACCCGCAAGTAAACCAATGGAATGTCCTTTGATTTCCTTTTTATAATTCAGAGTATTTTCACTCAACAAGTCGATAAAAAGGCGGTTGTTATAAACCCCTTTGCTTACATCACCTGCTCTATTTGAGTTCTTTTTTGCAAAGTCTAAATTGGTTGAATACGTTACATACGCACTTGCTAAAGTTTTAAAATCAAGCCCCTTTAAAAGATTTATTGTCAAATCAGCACCATTCAGCACTCTGTAATCATTTCCAGTCAATTTCCTTGTTTCTGTTACGGATTTAGGTGTATTTTGGGCAGAACCAAATGGGTCTAATAACGTTGTCGGCGCAAAAGCTGAACCATCTGGCATTGTACCACTGTATAATCTTTGGTTAAAATGACGAGGTTGAGCAAAATCTCCTGCTTTCACATCAGCATATAAAGGGTTTTCCCTAACAAAAGCAGCTGATTTTTCAGTATGACGAACAGGCAGCCAAGGCGGGAAGCGCAAAAAATCCTGTAATTGCTCCGATGAACGCTGCCTTTGGTTGAAACTGGGTGCAATATTGATAGACAACTTCATACGCTTATTCAATTGAGCATCAATTTTACTTCTAATATTGTAGCGTTTGTACTCATTGCTGTATATCATCCCTTGGTCATCTTGAAAACCCGCAGAGAAAAAATATTTCAAATCCTTGTTACCGCCCGCCACGCTCAATTGGATATTTCTAACATTGGCATCTCTTATAGCTTCACGCTGCCAGTCGGTTGTGACCCCTTCCATTAAGCCGTTTTCAATAGCATAAGCCGCTTTGTCTGCATCAGTTGCAGGAACAGGTGGCGTTGTAAAACTTGGGTCTTTCGCTTTTGTGGCGGCTTCATCATAAAGGAATTTAACATATTCTGTCGTTGTCATTCTTGAATACAACTTGGCAGCCGATTTATAGCCATTGGCAATTTTGAGATTATACTTAGGTTTCTCAGCTTTACCGCTTTTTGTCGTAATTAAAATAACGCCACTTGCACCCCTTGAACCATAGATAGCTGCCGAAGCAGCATCTTTCAAAACCTCCACCGATTCCACATCGCCCATATTCACAAATGACAAACCATCCGGCACAGGATGTCCATCAACCACCACCAAAGGGCTTGACCCCGCATTGATAGAACTCACACCACGGATA
>JANPHO010000480.1:0-22205 GCA_031424515.1 Saprospiraceae bacterium | reverse complement strand
TAAAGTTGAACGGCTAAAGCCTATTGAGTGCTTGTTTTTTCCACGCCTTGAAAGGCGTGGTTAGCCAAATTGTTGATTGTCAATAGTTTATGCAATTGAAAAATTTATAAAATTTAGCCATATAATTTCAAAACATACTCTTAGTAGTTTTACATTGAATAGGCTTTTAAATTTGAATCTAAATATAAACTCATCTCGTTAAATAAATAAAATCCAAGATAAAACCCCAATGCACTAATCAAGTGTCTCATCCTAACCAGATTTCATAAATTTTAAGTTGTTTTAAAGGTGAAACCTAAATCAACTAACTTTAAGCATCAACCTAAATGTCTAAATTTCATTTAATCAGCCCAAATTATTTGACTCTTGATACCTTAAAAACCGTCCTTAATACCCAAATTCCACTGACTCTTTCGCTTAAATCGCGTGAAAATACTGAGGGGTGCTCCGAATTTTTAAAGAAAAAACTTAAAGAGTCAGATAGCACTTTTTATGGCATCAATACGGGCTTTGGCTCGTTGTGCAATATCCGCATATCTGATTCCGAAATCAGCACTTTACAAGAGAATTTAGTGCGCTCTCATGCCTGTGGCTTGGGTGACGAAGTGCCTCAAGAGGTTGTTAAAATCATTTTATTGCTTAAAATTCAAAGCCTTGCTTATGGTTATTCGGGTATCAGAATAGAGACTCTCGAAAGGCTGATACGGATGTACAATGATAATGCCTTGCCTGTCATTTTTCAATTAGGTTCGTTGGGAGCATCGGGTGATTTAGCCCCTTTGGCGCATTTGAGCCTCCCTTTGATAGGAGAAGGCGATATTTATTTTAAAAATAAAAAAATAGAGACCCCTCAGTATTTGAAGCAAAAAAGCCTTTCTCCTTTAAAATTAGAAGCGAAAGAAGGCTTGGCTTTGCTCAACGGAACGCAATTTTCTACGGGCTATGCCGTTTGGTGCATTTTAGAAGCCAAAAGATTATTAAAAATTGCCAACCTCAATGCGGCTATTTCATTGGATGCTTTTATGTGTAAAACTGAGCCTTTTGATGCAAAACTTCATCAAATACGACCTCACGCGGGGCAAATGCAAGTCGCTCAAGAGATTCGGGAATTGTTAGAAGGTTCTGAAATTGCTCAATCTGAGAAGAAAGCAGTGCAAGACCCCTATGCTTTTCGTTGCGTGCCACAAGTGCATGGTGCCAGCGCGGACACTTTTAATTTTATTGAAAAAACAATTTTAACTGAAATTAACTCCGTAACGGATAATCCAACTTTATTTTCGGAAGCGGATGAGATATTATCGGGAGGGAATTTTCATGCTCAACCCATTGCTTTAGCTTTGGATTTTTTGGCAATTGCTTTATCCGAGTTAGGCAGTATTTCAGAGAGGCGCATATTTCAACTCATTTCAGGACAAAGAGATTTGCCCGTTTATTTGACTGAAAACGGTGGTTTGCAATCGGGAATGATGATAGCCCAATATACGGCGGCGAGCATAGCCAGCCAAAACAAGCAATTGTGTACACCTGCTTCGGTGGATAGTATTGTAAGTAGTAATGGACAAGAAGATCATGTGAGCATGGCGGCGAATGCTGCGACAAAATGCTATAAAGTAGTAGAAAATGTGGAGCGAATACTGGCGATAGAGTGGATGGTGGCGATGCAAGCCCTTGATTTCAGAATACCTTTAAAATCCTCTGCAAAGATTAATCATTTGAAGGAAACGTATAGAAAATCAGTCCCAATACTGAGGGGGGACATCGTTTTACACAACGAAATTATGAAGACAATATCCTTTTTAAAAACCGCTAATTTGGAAAACTAATTTTACCCATAGTAACACTGGGTACGCCTTCTCGGTTGCCGAAAGAAGTTTTCCCACCTGCCACACATTCATTGGCGAGTATGGCGAAAAGGATGGCTTCTTTGGCATCAGGATCAATATTTAATTCAGAAGTCGTAAAATATTGAGGAGATGGCAATAGTTCTTTTATCCATTTCATCAAAAGTGGGTTGTGTGTACCGCCCCCGCTCGTAAAAATTTTCACTTCCGCAATTTCCTTTTCACTCATATTCATATCTTTAAAAAGGGATTTTAAGGTATCCGTTATCGTCTCTGCGGAGAAATAAGTCAAGGTGGCTAAAAGGTCAAATACTGAGGGGTATGCATCAAGTTGAGCACTTTGTATCGCGTTTTCCACATACTGAATGTTGAAAAGTTCTGGTCCTGTGGTTTTCGGCAGCGATTTTTTAAAGAAATCATTCCTTTTTAATTCGGTTAAAAGAGCTGGTAAAACTTTTCCTTGTGAAGCAATTTCAGCATTTTCATCAAAGGATTTATTAGGGTAATAATGCCTTACGAAAGCATCAATCAGCGTATTGCCTGTGCCTGTATCGGTCACTAAAACCTTATTAGCATCCAATGAAGCGGGTAAAAAAGTGAAATTAGCAATTCCGCCCATATTGAGCATAACCCTATTTTCTCCTTTTTTTGAGAAAATAAAATAATCGCCGTACATGGCTAAAGGTGCGCCTTCGCCCCCCGCCGCTACGTGTTTTTGCCTAAAATCGCTGATAGTGATGATGCCTGTTTTGACGGCAATATGGTCTCCATCTCCAATTTGAAGCGTAGCATTGGGGAATTTTTCTAATTTATGTAAAATTTTAGGCGTGTGAAACACCGTCTGACCATGAGATGCTATCAAGTCTACCCCCTCAGTAGGAATGCCCCATTTCTCCAAACAGGACAGAATCATATGGGCATGTTGAATGCCAATCCACGCATTGAGCAGGGTCAGTTGTTGAAAATCAATGTCTCTTTTAGCAAATATTTGCCTTATTTCATCTTTGAAATTATCGTCATACTCTACGGTTTCAAATGCCACTAAATTAACCTTCGTTTTATTACCACTGCCTTCAATTTTGCAAAGTGCCACATCCAAACCATCTAACGAAGTCCCGCTCATCAAGCCAATAATATGGCGAAAAGGCTTTCGAGCCAGATTATAAAGTTTTTTTACGTTATTATTCATGCCCGAAATTTAAATAAAAGACTTGAAAATGGCGCAATAAAGGTAAGAGATATTATTTTTGCATTTATGAATACTAAATTTTATTCTTCCACCAACTGGCTGCCATGGCTTTTGATAGCCTTTATTTTATCATCTATATTTTTCAGTTTGATAAGTGAAGTATGGATTTTAATAACGCTCATAGTTCTTAGTTTCCTGCCGATGATTATCGTGAGGCTCACGCTCAATGGCTATTTTTTAGTGGATAATTTTGAAGTGAAATATTGCTATGACCGCCGCAAAGGGCGTAAAACCAGCTTTTCAATACCCCTTTCGGATATTCAATCGGTGCAACGCTTGGGCAAATCCGTCGTAATAAACTATGACAAAGGAGAAGTTTTTAATTCGCGTATTCATCAATCGGAGGCGTTTGTGGCGGAGTTGCTTAAATTCAACCCTGAAATAAGCGTTATTAAGAATTAATTTTCCTTTTAAAAGTTTTAAACCGATTCTTAATTCATGCCTAAAAAGGTAATTATTATCACACCTGCTCACCCACTTCGTGGCGGCATTGCTGCATCGGGAGAACGATTGGCGAAAGCATTTTTGGAGCAAGGGCATCAAGTAAAAATATATAGTTATAGCCTTCAATATCCCAATTTTCTTTTCCCCGGGAAGACCCAATATTCCGACGAGCCTGCGCCACAAGACCTTGATATTCAAACCGTTATCAACTCCATTAATCCATTTAATTGGCTTTTAATAGGTCGTAAAATTGCTCAAGAGCGGGCTGATATTGTCATTTGCCGTTTTTGGCTACCCGTGATGGCACCTTGTTTGGGCACAATTTTAAGGATTGTAAAAAGGAATGGTATTTCTAAAATAGTGGGTTTGGTGGATAATATTATCCCGCACGAACACCGCTTGGGCGACCGCCCATTGGCGCAATATTTTGTGAACGCTTGTGATAGTTTTATAGTGATGAGTCGCTCGGTGAAAGAGGAAATGCGGCAGTTTTCAAGGAGAAAATGTGAATATATTCCGCATCCTATTTACGATAATTACGGTGAAAAAGTATCTCGTACTGAGGGAGTAGCATTTTTACAACTTCCTGATAATCAACGCTATATATTGTTTTTCGGTTTTGTCCGCCGCTATAAAGGTTTGGATTTATTATTAGAGGCTTTCAGTCAATTTAAAAAATATCCAAATTTGGATTTTCAAAATGTAAAACTCATTGTTGCGGGTGAGTTTTATGACGATGAGACTTTTTATAGGGATATTATTAAAAAAGAAGGTATCGAAGACGTTGTTATAATTCGTTCGGATTTCATTCCTTCCCATGATATTCGTTATTATTTTGCAGCATCGGATTTAGTGGTGCAGCCTTACAGGTCAGCGACTCAAAGCGGTATTTCACAAATAGCTTATCATTTTGAAAAGCCCATGTTGGTCTCTAATGTGGGCGGTTTGCCCGAAATCGTGGCGCATGGCAAAGCGGGTTATGTCGTAGAACCCAAGCCCGAAGCCATTGCCGAAGCTTTAAAAGATTTTTACGAAAACGATAAAAATGCCCAATTTACTGAGGGGGTCATCCAACAAAAAAAACGGTTTTCATGGGATGTAATGGTCGATGCTTTTTTGAAAATTTAAACTATCAAAAAGCTATTTTAAGCGATTATTTCTTTAAAATCGCTCTCCTTTCTCTGCCATATTTTTCAAAAGTTTAGGAATTCTGAACCGTTGTCCATGTATTTTTTCATAAATGCCGCATTTTGCCACAAATTCCTTGATGCCATAATCATTCACAAAATGCAATACGCCACCTCGTACCGAAGGGAATCCCCAACCATAAATACTGCCCAAATTGGCTTCTGCTACTGATTTGATAACGCTTTCTTGTAAACACCAAAGTGCCTCTAAAACTTGCACAAAAAGGAGTCTTTCTCGCACTTCAAGGGGGTCATACTGAGGGGTGGGTGCATTGGAGTTCAAGCCTTTCCAAAGGCGGCGTTCGCCATCCCGTTGGTATTCATAAAAACCTGCTTTCACGTCACGCCCATTTCTGCCATCGTTTATCATCATCTCTAATGTACTTGACGATGGATGCTTGACGTATTTGGGTCCATAAAGTTCTCCCGCTTGGCGTTCATATTCTAAAATTAAATCAAGGCTTAAATCGTCTGCCCAAGCCAAGGGGCCTATTTTCATCCCTGACTGAACTCCCAAATTTTCAATTAAAGCGGTTGAAAACCCTTCTTGGAGCATGGCTATACCTTCTAAAATATAGGTATTGCGCACTCTACCTGCATAAAATCCCCAACTATCTTTTACAATAATGGGTATTTTTTTAATCATTTTAATAAAATCAAATGCACGTGCAATAGTTTCATCCGATGTGGCTTCACCTTTTACTATCTCTACTACGGGTTCATCTTCTACGGGTCGGAAAAAACGCATACCACAGAAATTGCCTGGGCGATTGGTTGTTTTTGCTAATTTTGTGATGGGGATTGAGCTGGTATTCGATGCAATGATGCAATATTGGTCGAGATAACCTTCGGCTTCTTTGATAATTTTAGATTTCAGTTGCTGATTTTCAAATACTGCTTCAATGATAATATCGCAGCCTTCAAATTCCTCTACTTTTTCAGTTGCTAAAATAAGACTAAGCATATTTTTAGCTTCTTTTTCCGTTATCTGCTTATTCGCAACGAGTATTTTTAATTTTTCATCCGTAAAACTTTTCCCTTTTTCTGCCACCGAACGTGAAATATCTTTTAATACTACATTCAGCCCCGCTTGTGCACAGGCGTAAGCAATGCCCGAACCCAT
Source organism: Saprospiraceae bacterium (assembly GCA_031424515.1). Classification (GTDB taxonomy): domain Bacteria; phylum Bacteroidota; class Bacteroidia; order Chitinophagales; family Saprospiraceae; genus JAAFJT01. Next base: position 16,361 of record JANPHO010000480.1, on the reverse strand, counting down.
CAAACCAGCTCCGACAACACCCACTTTTTTAGGGCGGAATTTACCAAATCCCTTAGGCCGATTTTCACCATGTTTTATGGAATTGAAATCATACCAAAAGGCTTTGGTCATATTTTTAGCTTCTGGTGTCAAACAGACTTGGGTGAAATAACGGCTTTGAATGCGGCAAGCTGTATCGAAATCTACTCTACTCCCTTCCACTAAAGTACTTAAAATAGCTTCAAATGAAGGGAAAATATTGCGGGTTCGTTTATATTGTTCGGCAGTAAGGCGGCGGATAGTGGCACCCACTTTAGGGTCACGAACAGAACCATCTGGTATTGTCTCCCCCTCAGTATCCCAGGGTCTTCGATAGTCTTTATTGGCTAATAACCATTCACGTGCCTTATCCATCATATCACTTTCGTTATCCGCAAGGTCATCTATTACACCTGAAACGAGAGCCTCTTTGGGTGTATAATAATGTCCATCACAGACTACATGATATGCTTTTTCAATACCCAATAGCCACATAAGGCGGATAATTGACCCTCCACCGGGCATCAAACCAAGGGAAGTTTCGGGGAGTCCTATTTTAATATCCGATTTATCGAGTGCAATACGGTGGTGGCAGGCTAAGGCTAAACCGAATCCAGGACCCAACGAAGTGCCATTGATAGCGGCTACCACGGGCACGCCGGGGCTTTCCAAATCTCTGAAAAATTGGGTTAGTTCTTGGGTGCTGTCGTATATTTGGGTAGGGTCTTCGCAATTGTAATAAAAATCCAAATCACCGCCCACTAAAAAGTTTTTCTTAGCGGATGTGATGATGAGACCCCTCAGTAAACCCTTGCTTTTTTCTTGTTTTAAATGCTGTAAAACAGGTAAAAAGGATTTTCCAATATCATGGCTGATAATATTGTACGTACTACCCGCCATATCTAAGGTGAGGGTGACTATATTGTTGGTATCTTTTTCGTAACGAATCATAAGTAAAATATTAGACAGCGTTTTTATTGACGCTAAAAACAAACGCAATTAATGAGAACCCAAATTTACCTACAAATTTATGATAATATGTCAAATATGGGTTTAAAATTCTGAAACCACGTTTAGTTTATAAATCCAAAAGGTTTTTAGGTCTTGATTTTATTTCCCAAAGAAATCCCTTGAGTTTTAGTTCATCGTGGTTGGTAGTGCGCATTGGTAAAGCCTTCGCTTTAGGTTGCGTGAAAAACTTGATGGTTTCTACTTTATTATCGCCGAAATACATCAGCATTTCGGAGCAATCTACTTTATTAACGTTGATATACGCATTTTTTTCATCCATTGCATAATAGACCGATTCAGCATTGCCTTCGGTCAACATCCTACGTATATTATCGCCATCAAAAAAGGCAGTTATTTCTCTCCCCTTTATTTGATTATAATAAACTTCATCTTTAGAGTTAATAATTAGGGCATTGTTTTTAAGAAAAACACGGTCTATTTTCTTTTCTTTTAATAAAATGCGCACTGTATCAGCCGTCATTTGAGAGGTATCCGACCAAATTATGGGATTTCTAAAAAGGCGAAATATGGAATCTTGTTGCGAAAAAGTGAGAGAGTCGCAAGTACTTTGAAAATTTGATTTAAACATCCGCACTTTATGGTAAGCGAGCATATTGCGATTTGTATCTTGCGGATTTTGTTTGAATGAAATAATGGTATCTGCCCTTAGCCACAGAGTATCGTTATCCACAAGTGAAGTAAGAATAGGGCGCCCGCCACCCGCTTTTATATAATCTGTCCGTTGGTCATAAACCATGTTTTCGCATTTAATAGTACTTTTAGCGGCCGTGTCTTGCCAAAATACATTGCCTTTTGCGATTCCAATGCTATCTTTAAAATCTACGAAATTAGCTTCTAAAATTTGGTTTTCATTGACTATTTTTGAGCGACCGCGGGTGGTATAGGTTTTGGTTTTTGAATTAACAGATATGGTATCAGATACCACATTTTGCTTTTCATCTTTATAGCGGGCATTGCCTTCAAGTTGGCTCTCCTCTGTTTCACGGTTATAGCGGATGATATTGGCGGTAGCAACTTTTGCACTATCTTGGGTAGAAGCGTTACCTTTTAGTACAATTACCTTGGTTTTACCATCATATTGCATAGAATCCGAGGTTGCAATCTGATTTTTCTTTTTATACTGAGGGGTACGATTAAATTCTGCTTTATCGTTCAATAAATCGTAATAACCATCCTCGGTGTAAAACTGTGAAGAATCTTTTAGATAAATGAGGGTAGGCGCGAGAAAATAGGCTGTATTGGTTTTGGTATTAAAACGCAGGGTATCTGTTTTTAAATCAAAATCTTTATCAACCACCAAAACTCTATCTTTAAAAAAGGCTTCGTTGGTTTGAACCGAAAATTGACCTCTTCGGCTGGTGAGTTGCGTACGAGTATCAGTGAGTGTAGATTTAGTATTATAAGTAGCGATTTTGGTATTAAGGTCGTAATGCAGCTTATCAGTAAAAAGTTTTTTGTCATTATTTTCAAGTATGACATCACCAAATAGGTCAGCATTGCGTATTATACCATAATAGCGCATGGAATCAGCAAAAATATTGAGAGAATCACCTTGTTTGATGACAACGTTGCCCCGCGCAAAAACGTTATTGTTGTTATCGAGAATAGCAGAGTCGCAGTAAAGTATAGCATCTTTGTGTTTTAACCGAACATCTCCCTTTAATTTACGTACACTCTCATTTTTTAACATGATAACTTCGAGTGTTTTAGATTCAAGAATCTGTACTTTAGTGGTATCATCGGAAGGCGTTTGGGCTATCGGAAACTGAGCTTTAGCTTGATTTAACATAAAAAAGCCAATACAGAACAATAAAAATCGAAGGGAAAGCCGATTTTTTATATAAAAAACAGAATATTGAGATAAAATCTTATTTTTAGGAATCATTTTAAAATTTTGAGCCGTAAAATTAACGATTCAGTTTGGTTTCTGTTGCCTTTGTTTAAAAGTTTTGAATTTTGTACTGAGTCTTTAGGATAAGACTTTACTGAGGGGGGATGTTAAACTTGATATTTTTTTTAATATATAGTTGTTGAAAATAGAGATTATCTTTATTTTGCAACAAAATGATACTGCAAACAAACATATAAAGATATTAGCAACTGATTTTTCATAAACCATAAAAATAATCCATGTATTTGAATCGTTTTTTACCGATCACATTTCTTATTTTTTTCTTCAGTGGCTTGAAAGCGCAAGGATACATACACTTTACGCAATTCACCTACATACCACTCAGTGTCAATCCTGCTCAAACGGGTTTATTTGAAGGGTCTTACCGAGTAGGTGGGCTTTATAGAAGCCAATGGTCGGGTGCTTATAAAGGCTATCAAACGCCTGTTATTTATGCTGATGTGCCAATTGGCGGTTTACGCAAGCAAGATTGGATAGGCGTGGGCTTGAATCTTCAACGAGATGCGGCAGGCACGTCTCTTTTGACCAATACCTTAGTGGGTGGCAATGTGGCTTACCACATGGGGATGGATAAGAAACAGAATACTGTTTTATCGTTCGGTCTTCAAGCAGGATTCAATCAGCGCAATATTGATAGAGGAAAGTTAACTTTTCAAGATGGTCTCATTAAAGGGACAAGCGCGGATGTAGCTCAGATTGATGCTCAAAATAAGAGTTATATGCTCATGAATTTGGGCGTTAATTTGCGTTCAAAAGCGAGTAAAAAAACAACTGTTAGCGTAGGCTTATCAGTAGATAACATTTTAGGAGCAAAATATAACCTTATAATGGGTTCGGTTGCAAAACTCCCAAGACGTTTTAATGTGCATGGTGCAATGGATATTGACATCAATAAAAGATTCACTTTCAATCCTACATTTATATTCCGTTCCACAGCGGGTTCAAATGAAACTATGCTTCATTTAGTAGGAGGATTAAAATTAGACCCTGCTAAAAATATTGTTGTAAAAGGTGGATTAGGCTATCGTGTAAAAGATGCTGCTTTATTGCTTTTAGGGCTTGATTATGGTGATATCCGCGTGGCAGCTTCTTATGATTATACGCTATCGCCACTAAATTCTACTGAATCGAATAATGGTTTTGAAATAGCCATTGGTTATATTGGTAAAATATTCAAGACGCCACAACCACCGCGTGTTATCCTTTGCCCTCGTTATTAATTACAGGGAATTAGATGAAATCTATTTAAAATTTAAATATTCTACCCCTTTTTCATAAAAATACTGAGGGGGTGTGTTTTAAAAAGTTTTAATAAAAAACTTGATGATGAAACTCAAAATCATAGCCTTATTTGTCATAATTATATCAGCTTTTACGTCTGCTTTTTCGCAACCAATGAGAGCTACTCGTCCTGAATTTTCTTTAAAAGTAGCCGAAGAAGCACTCGCTAAAAACGACTACTATAATGCTCTTGAATGGTACGAAAAATATTATGAGCAGACTAAAGATAGGTCAGTTGGCTACCAAATTGCAGTTTTACAGATGCAATTGAGGGATTACGCCAAGTCTGAAGCTGCATTCACCCGTGTTTTGCAAAGAGATAAAAAAGCAACTGGAGAGGTTAATCCTGATGCGCGTTTCTATTTGGCTCAAATGCAAAAGATGAATGAGAAGTACGAAGATGCCATCATTACTTTTGATGATTTTATTAAAGAATCAAAAGATGAAACCAAAGTCGCTTTAGCCAAAACAGAACTGGAAGGTGCTAAAATGGCGATGAAAATGAAGGAGAATTTGACTTTAAACGTCACAAACGCTGGGAATAAAATCAATACGCCCAATAATGAATATTCTTCCGTTATTTCAGAAGATGGTTCTACGCTATATTTTACAAGTTTCAGAAATGAAAAACTAATCACACTGGATGGAAAAGAAGGTGATTACTTTTCAAAAGTGATGAAAGCTGATAAAAGCCCTCGTGGTGTTTGGACGGACGCGGCACCTATAGATGGTGATATCAATCGCCCAGGTAATAATCAAGGAAGTGTCTATGTTACACCTGATGGCAAAACGATGTATTTTACGCGTATTGAGCTGAACGGTAACGATGTTTCTAAAAGTACCTTGTATTATGCTACTAAGCAAGGTGAAAGTTGGTCACCTTCAAAAGAAGTTGCCAATATCAATGGCAACTATATTGTCAAACACCCCTCAGTAGGTGAGATGCTGGGTAAGCAAGTTGTGTTTTTTTCATCGAATATGGAAGGAACTAAAGGTGGGTTTGACCTTTTTTATGCGAATAAAAATGAGGATGGCTCTTTAGGTATTCCTATCAATATAGGTACTGAAATCAATACAATTGCTGATGAGGAGACGCCATATTATCGTGAAGGTAAACTGTACTTCAGTTCAACAGGGCACCCAGGCTTAGGTGGGTTTGACCTTTTCGCTTCTTCATGGAGTGGTTCATCATGGACAAAACCCGAAAATCTTGGAAAAGGCATTAACTCTTCTACCAATGATAGATACCTCACTATGGATGGAGATGGTAGTATTTACCTGATTTCTAATCGCCCAGGCGGTCGTTCTTTGAAAAGTAAAACGTGTTGTGAGGATATTTATATTTTAAAGAAAGAACCATTAAAAGTTAATTTAATCGTTACTACCACCAATGATAAGGCAAAGCCGCTTGCGGGCTTGAATTACAGCTTTATGGAAATTGTGGGTGGAAAGCCCGGTAGCCCCGATGCACAAACTGCGGATTCGTACAGAAATGATTTATTGCCTAAAAAGGCTTACATGATTATCACATCTAAGGCGGGTTATTTCAGCGATACCACCCAGTTCAATACTATGGATGTGAAAGAAAGTACGACTATTCAAAAGAAAATCGTCTTGAAGCCGCTTCCAATTATTTCAGCTTCGCTTATAGCTAAGTCTTTGGTCGGTGATAAACCCCTCAGTAATGTAACGTATCAATTGACTGAAATAGCTTCTAAAAAGGCAGATTCAAAAACTGGTGATACATATTCAAGTGCTTTAGCACTTGAAAAACAGTATATTTTGATAGGTTCTAAGGCAGGTTTTACATCTGACACAATAAAATTTAATACAAATGGCATAAAAGAAACCACGGAAATAGAAAAAGTATTAAATTTGAAACCGAAAATAATTACGGTAAAACGAAATGAAAGAATAAAACTTGAGAATATTTACTATAAATTAGATAAATTTGCAGCCAACGAGCAAGACATGGAAAATTTTGACTTGGCTCGTCAGTCACTTGACTTCCTTTACAATATAATGGTGAAATATCCAGACATGGTAATTGAGTTAAGTTCTCACACGGATTCGCGGGGTTCTGATAAATACAATTTGGAATTATCACAAAAACGCGCTGAAGGAGCTGAGAAATATTTAAACGCTAAAGGCATTGAAAAAACGCGTATTGTAGCAAAAGGATATGGAGAAACGCGCTTAGTCAATGAATGTAAAAATGGCGTAAAATGCTCAGAAGATCAGCATCTTCAAAATCGGAGAACAGAATTTAGGATACTTTCTGGTCCAACGACCATCGAAATAACGGAGCAGCAATCTGCGACAAACAACTAATGTTAGGTTATGGGATAACGGGAGCGCCTTAAAACGCTCCCGTTCCTTGTTTAATAGACAATAGATGATTAGACAATAGATTTTTAGACGGTATTAAAATAATATTTAGGTATAAAACAAGTCTTGTCTAAAAATCTAAAGTCTAACCATCTAATGTCTAATAAAAAGGGCTAAAAAGAAAAATCTCGCTTCCGAAAACGGAAGACGAGATTTTATACTTATACATAAACTTACCATGTTTGGAATCATTCCTCACCCAAGACCATGTTTTAGAAACAGGCTTAAGTTATTCTAAAAGGAACGAGTGGGCTTTATGCCGAGAACGAAGTACCACAACCACAAGATTCTTTTGCATTCGGATTAGAGAATGAGAATCCACGATTGTTCAATCCTTCTACAAAATCAATCTCCATGCCAAGGAGGTAAATTGCGTGAGATTTTTGCATAAATACCCTAAAACCGTTAATTTCGAGCACCTCGTCTCCTTCCTTAGGTTCGTCAAAACCCAGTACATAAGAGAACCCAGAGCATCCGCCGCCCTTTACTCCTACACGTAAACCATATTGACTCGGGATATTTTGCTCAGCCGCGATGGCTTTTAGTTGCTTGACTGCACCCATTGTTAGATGAATGGGCTGAACTGCTGTTTCTACACTCATATTTAATTCGTATAAATTTTTTACAAAAATAGGCGTTTGTTATTAAATCTCAAAATCACATTTAGATTGTGTACAAATAACACTAAAAATAGGTAATTGGTTCTTCTTAAACGCTACTTCTTATCATTAAAAAGTACCTTAAATTGATTCCGAAATCAAACTAAAGCTACTATAAAACGATAAAATTGGAACAAAATTCCTTGAATATCGTTTTTTATGAAAAAAATTCTGAAATTTAACCTCAAAAATTATCATGAAAATATTATCATCAATCTTATTTGTAATAGCCTTCTTATTAGTCGGTTATTGGATATTTAAGCAAGTAAAGAAATACTACGGCAACCGAAACTGACGTTTATTTCTACTCGTTTTAAATTTTAAAAAATACTTATGTCAATCAATCAACTTTTTTTACTCGTCATTCTGCCTATGGTGGTTTTGAGCGCATTAGGCGTTTTGTCTTATTTTATACTTAAATTTTGGAGAGAGCAAAAAGCGCAAGCCAATTCTCTGACGTGGCAAGGTATTCAACTTGAAAAATCGAAAGCGACCATGTCCTTGCGTTTTCAGGCATATGAGCGGATGATTTTATTGTGCGAACGAATTGCTGTTCCCAACCTCATTATGCGCTTACGTACTGAGGGAGCCACTGCCAATGACTTTCGTTTGGCTATGCTCATCGCCATTCAGCAGGAATTTGAGCACAACGTGACGCAGCAAATCTATGTCAGCGACAATCTATGGAATATCCTTAAAATTACTCGAGACAATACCGCTGAAATCATCAATATTGCCTTTGAAAAGCTCGAACCTAAAGCTGACTCAAATGCACTTATTAGTGAAATATTCAAGATTTTGAATGAACAACAAGGCGATTCTTCCGCAAAAGCACAAGCGGCAATTAGGCAAGAAGCAGCTTTGCTTGTATCATAGTTATCGGAATGTCTAAATTTTGAGCAAACAAAACGTTTTTGTCGTATTTTTGTGGAATTATTTATTTCCTAAACTTTAAAATAAAATCAAGATGATTAAACGTTTTTTGCTACCCCTCAGTATTTTGGGCGTTTTGGCAATAGGTTGTAATAAATCGGCTAAAATGGGTCAGACCGAAGCTAAGAAAGAAATTTCGGAAGAAGAGGCTTACAAAAATTTCAAAAGCAATCCGGGCGACGGCAAAACTTTTGGTGAAAAAATAGATGCCAAAGGAGCAATGGCTTACGATGCTATTTTACCTAAGTTAAAAGCCTTAAAAGGAGCTGATAAAATAGAAGATGTAAAAATAACGGGTACAGTAGAAGCTGTTTGTAAGGCGAAAGGTTGCTGGATGAATATTCAATCGGATAAAGGTGAAAGCCCGATGTTTGTGAAATTTAAAGATTATGCCTTTTTTATGCCTAAGGATATTGCGGGTAAAAAAGTAGTGATGAAAGGATATGCTTTTAAAGAAGTAACCGATGTAGAGGCATTGCGCCATTTCGCCGCCGATGAAGGCAAATCTAAAGAAGAAATTGCTAAAATTACGAAGCCAGTTGAAGAGTACAAATTCGTGGCAAGTGGTGTTCTATTACTGAATTAAAATTTTACAGTTTCGATAAAAGAAAAATGAGTCATCTCCGATTTTGCAGGAGTGACTCATTTTTTTTACCATTAAAAACTAAAATGGCATCTAAATTTATTATTTGGTTAAGGCTTCACTGAAAAGCGCTCCACAAATATAATATACTTTTGCCAAATAAAAAATGCATTTAAATATATTTAATATGACTGAAAATCCAAATAAACCTTACCGTATTTTTTACAATAAGATTTTAACTATTTGAAAATCAGTTGATTATGTTTTTATTTGAACGTTGTTTTAATAATGTGGTTTTGCTTTTTTTTAAGTAGTTTTTCACCTATTTCAGAATAATATTTTGTTGCTCAAATAATTGTAACTACTATATATCAAATAGGCTTTTTAAATTAAAATATTAAAAGGCATTTTACTTTTATCCCCTCAAAAATGGATAAAAATCTTATTTATTCTTCATTTTTACCTCATTTCGTCCAATCAATTATTTTTTCGACAAAAAAACGGACACTATAAGCGCTTAGATTAGGGTTTGTTGTAATTTCCCATTTTACAATATTGTATCAAACTTAATCTAAGAAATGAAAAAAGTCTTACTACTCCTTTTGGCGATACCCCTCAGTATCGGCACTCTTTTTAGTCAAAAAATTGACCTTGAACCTTGGAAAGCGATGAAACCGCGCAGCGTTGGTCCCGCTGCCATGAGTGGTCGGGTAACAGCGATAGATGTGGATTTGAAAAACGACATCATTTATGCAGGTTCGGCTTCCGGTGGAGTTTGGAAATCCCAATCTGGCGGCATCATTTGGACACCGCTTTTTGATAAAGAAAGCACCCAAAGCGTTGGAGCTATTGCTGTCAATCAAAATAATACGGCTGAAATATGGGTTGGCACTGGAGAGGGCAATCCGCGCAATTCACAAAACTTCGGTGATGGTGTCTATAAATCCATTGATGGCGGTAAAACATGGAAAAATATGGGGTTAAAAACCTCAAAAGCCATTCATAAAATTATCATCAATCCTAATAATTCAGATATTGTTTATGTAGCGGGTATCGGTTCAGCTTTTGGACCTAATGAAGAACGAGGCGTTTTTAAAACCACTGATGGCGGTAAAACATGGAAAAAATCGCTTTATGTAAACAATGAAACGGGTTGTGCGGATTTAATCGTTGACCCCACAAATCCGAATAAACTCATAGCTGCCATGTGGGAATATGGGCGTAAACCGTGGACTTTCTCATCAGGTGGTAAAGGTTCAGGTATTTACATGACCTATGATGGTGGTGAAAATTGGACTAAATTGACAGAAAAAGAAGGCTTACCGAAAGGTGAACTTGGACGTTGTGGCTTAACGATGTGTTTGAGCAAACCCAATGTCGTATATGCTATTATTGAAGCTAAAGAAAATGCTATTTATCGCTCGGATGATGGTGGTGCAAAATGGCGCAAAGTAGGAGAAAATGGCGATCGCCCTTTTTATTATTCTGAAATTGCCTGTGATCCTAAAAATGAAAACCGATTGTATAATGTATTTAGCCGAGTACATAAAAGCGAAGATGGCGGTAAAACATGGACAGAACTCCTTGATTACAACCACGTTCACCCAGACCATCACGCTTGGTGGATTCACCCGGAGACCCCTCAGTATATGATTGATGGTAACGACGGTGGATTGGCTTTTACGCATGATTATGGCGTCAATTGGCAGTTTGCAACCAATTTACCTTTAGGGCAATTTTACCATATTAATGTAGATAATGATATTCCTTACAATCTTTATGGCGGTTTGCAAGATAATGGTTCATGGGTAGGCCCCTCGGCAGTCTGGCGTTCGGGTGGTATTCGTAACGCTGATTGGCAGGAGTTATATTTCGGCGATGGTTTTGATGTAATGCCTCGTAAAGGCGATAATCGATATGTATATGCTATGTCGCAAGGTGGAAGTGTGGGTTATATTGATAGAATCACTGGCGCGACACAATCCATTCAACCACAACATCCAGATAGTAAAACTGAGCTGCGTTACAATTGGAACTCAGCCATGGCGCAAGATCCTTTTAGTGATTGTGGCGTCTATTTCGGCTCTCAATTCCTATCTTATTCTGCTGATTGTGGGCAAACTTGGAAGTTCCTTTCCCCAGATTTAACCACTAATGATACTTTTAAAATCAATGGCTCAAAACGCACTGGTGGCTTGACACCTGATGTAACTAATGCTGAAAACCACTGTACAATCCTTGCCATAGCGCCAAGCCCTGTTGATAAAAATGTTATTTGGGTCGGAACCGATGATGGTAATTTGCAATTGACAACCGACGGTGGTAAAACGTGGAATAATCTCATTTCAAAATTGCCCGGTTGCCCAAAAGCTGCTTGGATTCCACAAATAGAAGTATCTGCTAAAAATGCAGGAGAAGCCTTTGTAATAGTGAATAATTACCGTCAAAACGATTTTAAACCCTACGCTTACCATACAACGGATTATGGTAAAACATGGGAAAGTATTGTAAACGAAAGCCAAGTGAGTACTTATACTTTGTGCATTGTACAAGACCCAGTTGAGCCTAATTTATGGTTTTTAGGCACTGATTTCGGCTTGTATTTTACCATTGATGCAGGTAAAAACTGGAACAAATGGATGAATGACTACCCCTCAGTACCGACTATGGATTTGAAGATTCACCCGCGTGATGGTGATTTGGCAATAGCTACATTCGGTCGTGCATTTTGGGTTCTTGACGATATTCGCCCTTTGCGTGAAATGGCTAAAACGAAAGCGGAAGTTTTAAATAAAAAACTGAGAGTATTTGAACCGGCTGATGCTTATTTAGCTAATTTCCGCAGCTACCAAGGCGAGCGTTTTCAAGCAGATGCCATTTTTGAAGGTAAAAATAAATCCCCAATGGCTATGCTGACTATCTGGAATAAGCCTAAAGCGATAGAAAAAAAGGAAGAAAAACCTGCTGATAAGACGGATAAAAAAGACGTTAAACCTACAGATGACAAGGCTAAAATTGTCATTTTTAATGAAAAAGGTGATACGGTACGTAATTACTCTGTGAAATTAGATTCTAATATCAGCAGAATAATGTGGCCGCTTAATCGCAATGGCGGTCGTTTCCCTTCATGGGGTGAAGGCGAGGGTGGTTTCAGAGGCGGCGGCGGTGGTGCTGCGGCATCTGGCGATGATAATGACCCTCCGGGAACGGGTGGGCAAGTTTTGCCGGGGCGATATAAATTTGTTATTTCTTTTGGCGGTGAAAAAGACTCGACATATATCAACGTTAAACTTGATCCGCGTACAAAACTTACCGTTAAAGACTTGGAGGAAAAAGACGCGGTGATGAAAAATATCAGAAAAATGACGGATAAAGCCACTCAAGCCTTTAATCGCTTGAAAGAAGCGGATAAAACAGTTGGCTTAGTGGATGCTCAATTAGCGCCTACTGCTCCCGATTCTGTTAAAAAAGAGATGACAAAATGGGGGAAATCGCTTAAAGATAGCATTTTGACTGTTCAAAAGTTATTCATGGCTCCACGTAATGTGAAAGGGATTGTACGGACATCCGATGATTTAACAAATACCATATCTTCTGCAATGCAATTAGTCGGTTCAAGCCAAGGCAAACCACAAGGTAATGCCATGATAACTGTGGATCAAACGAAAGAGCATTTAGATAGAGTACTAAATAAAGTCAATCAGTTTTTTGAAAAAGATTGGAAGAAGTATCAAGACAAAGTAGAAGCGGTCAAATATTCTTTATTTAAAAAATATGAACCCATAAAGAATGATTGAGAAAATATAGATATAAAAGTAACAGCCGAATATCCCTCAGTATTCGGCTGTTTTTTTTTAAAAAACGCTTTAATTCTTTACTATATAAGTCAGCGTATTACCGTCTCTGCCTACATCATCGCCCGGGCATCTTGTTTTGATGTTTAAAAACTCAAATCTATCACCCACTTTAGCTTTATCCATGAGATTTTTTAATTTGGCATTAAACGGAGAACCTGTGTTGTTGACTTGATCTGGGTCGCCATTTTTAGGAATATACACGGCTATATAGGATTGAATAGAGCATTGCACATCAAAATCCATATTTTCAAAAACTGTAGCAATTCCTTCGGGTCGGCAGATAGAACATCCGATGAAAACGTTTTTAGGGTCAGGTATCACTTTCGCTCTGAATTTTTTTACTTCTTTTTTACCATCCCATTCCACTAACAAAGAAGCCTCACCTGGTCTTGACACTTTTACATTATAATGCCCTTTTTCGACCTTTGAAATATCACAGCCTGAACACGTTACTTTAATTTTTTCATCAGCTACACCTTCAATTGCAATGGTTACTGGATTGGTGACGCCGATATAAAAGATGTTCATTTTTTCAGCATGAACAGCCACTATTTGCGCTTGAATTTTTATTAAAAAAGTTATAAAAAGTGTGAAAAAAGTTATTTTTTTCATTGAAAGTATGTTTTAAAAGGTTTTACCATTGATATTTGGACTTACAACGAACTTCGCCTGATATTAAATGCGGTGTTTTATAGCCAGGACAACGTACATAAACGTTCTTAAAAATCATTTATCTCCTTTTTTAAAATTAGCTAAGACCTTAGTTAATTCAGGAGATATATTTCCATTGACTTTAATTTGTTGGGCATCACCATTTGAAGGGATATAAACACATTCATAATTAACAACTTGACACCTCGCATCAAAATCAAAATTTTGGAGGTCAGCGACAAGACCGTTAAAAAACAGGATTGAGTCTCTATCCAAACAACAACATCTTACTACGGGGTCAGGAATATCCTTAACTCTAAAAGGCTTCAATACCTTTTGTCCATCCCATTCGATAATGATATTACCGATTCCAGTCCTCTCTGGTCGGACAATGAAATCATTTTTTTCATTTTTAATAATAACGCCATTATCGGTAGAGATTTTAAGTTTTTCATTCAAAACACCTTCAACAGCTACGGCTACTGGGTTATCAACACCTATGTAAAAAACATTCATTTTATCTGCTGCGATGACGATAGTTTGTGCTTGAATTTTTATTAAAAATGAGATAAGAATCGTGAAAATCGCAGTTTTTTTCATTGAAATGATGTTTTAAGGGCCTAGAAAAAGTTTATTTTATGATACGAATAATACTTTCACTTAATAAACGAGGTACTTTATCGCCAGGGCATCTTACTGATATACCACTAAATATCACTTTGTCACCTTTTTTGACATTACTCAGGATTCTTGACAATTCACTTGACGTTGGTCCATTTACTTTTGCTTGTCGGCTCTCACCATTTTCTGCAACCACAGAGCAGGTATAACTCACGATTCTACATATAGCATCAAAATCAAAATTTTCTAAATCAGCAATCAAACCATTTATAGGGGTTTCTTCAATAAAATAAGATTTTTTATTTATTAATTTTACCACAGGGTCAGGGATCCGTTTAACCCGAAAAGGCTTCAATACCTTTTGTCCATCCCATTCGATAATGATATTACCGATTCCAGTCCTTTCTGGTCGAACGATAAAATCATTTTTTTCGGTTTTAATAATGACGCCATTATCGGTAGAGATTTTAAGTTTTTCATTCAAAACACTTTCAACTGCTACGGCTACAGGATTGTCAACGCCTAAATAAAATACATTCATTTTATCAGCTGCGATGACAACCGTTTGAGCATTTAAAGAAAAGGAAAATAGAAAAATGAGGCTTACTAAAAGGGATTTCGTCATGGAATTGTGTGTTTTAAAGTCAATAAAATGAAAATGACGAAGTTAATATAGCACTTCGTCATTAACGATTCACAAGTTTATTAACGCAAATCTCCGCGTTTGAGTATATTTTTAATAAAAAAATCACCCACCCATCAACTTCACAAACTCCTCCTCGGTCATAATCTCTACCGTTTTGAGGTCTTGCGCTTTTTTGAGTTTTGAACCTGCTTTTTCACCGACCACCAATATGTTCAAGTTTTTTGAAACGCCTGAAGCGATGGTTGCACCTGCTTGTGCAGCAGCTTTTTCAGCGGTATCACGGGTATATTGCATCAATGAACCCGTGAATAAAATAGTTTTTCCAGCGAGTACCCCCTCAGTATTGACGGCTGGTTTGCGGTCTTCTTCGGTGGGTTTCATGTTGACACCAAGCGATTCGATTTCTTCAAGGATGGCAATATTTTTTTCATTTTTAAAATATTCAACCACATTTTCTGCAACTACGGGTCCAATATCTTTTATAGAAGTGAATTTTTCAACATCCCACTCTCTCAAATCCATGACGTGTTCAATCTCAGCAGCAATTAATTTAGATGCTTTTTTACCAAAATGATGGATACTCAAACTGTATAAAAGACGCTGAATAGGGTTGTTTTTAGCTTTTTCAATGGCTTTTTCAAGATTATCAGCTGATCTTTTACCAAAACCTTCTAATTTTGAAATGGCATCATAATCCAGACGATAAAAATCGGCAATGGAACGAATCCAGCCCAATTGCATAAAGCGTTCAATCGTCGCTTTGCTCAAACCCTCAATATCCATCGCATCTTTAGAGGTATGAAAAACGAATTTTTGATAGTCCTGACGACCACAGGTACATGTAGGGCAACGCCAGGCTGCTTCCCCTTCTTCGCGGATCAGATGAACTGATTGAGTGGCATCAAAAGGACATATTTCGGGGTATTTTATCTCTTTTTCAGTGCCATCGCGCAGTTCCGTCATCGGTTTTACGATGTATGGAATCACATCACCTGCCCGCTCAACAAGCACCGTATCACCCAATCGAATATCTTTTGAAGTAATAAAATCCTCGTTGTGCAGTGATACGCTCGACACCGTCACGCCCGCCAATTGAACGGGATGCAACTTCGCAACAGGTGTGATAGTCCCTATTTTACCCACTTGAAACTCTACATCAATCAATTTGGAAGTCGCTTGTTTGGCTTTAAATTTAAAAGCAACTGCCCAACGTGGGTGATGCGACGTGTAACCACATTGCGATTGAATGTCCAAACTATTCACTTTCACCACAATACCGTCGATTTCATATTCGTAACTGTCCCGTTTTTCTTGCCACTCGTTACAGAACTGAATGACTTCAGCTATATTTTTACACACTTTGGTTTCATGTCCAGTTTTAGGCACCTTAAAACCGAGCGTTCCTAAAAATTCAATGCTTTCATGATGGGTGTGAAAATTGCGCACAATCTGTACCCCCTCAGTATTTTCGGCATATCCGAGCTGATAAACGAAGGCTTCGATGCCCCGTGACTTCGTATCTTTGGCATCTTTCGTGCGCAAGCCACCCGTCGCCGCATTGCGTGGATTAGCAAAAAGCGTCAAGCCATCTAACTCACGTTGTTTGTTAATTTTTTCAAAAATATCTTTCCGAATCAAGGCTTCACCACGTAATTCAACCTTTCTGATATTGTGTTTTGAAAAAGCTGCACGGAGCGGAATTGAGCGCATGACCTTTGCATTATGCGTCATTTCTTCGCCAATTACGCCATTTCCACGAGTAGAGGCTTGAGCTAAAACA
>JANPHO010000479.1:0-17806 GCA_031424515.1 Saprospiraceae bacterium | reverse complement strand
TTTCAATTTTTCATCAGAAAGAGGTTTGCGTTTGCTTTCAGCTTGAATAATATCAGTCAAAATTTTCTTTACTTCAAGAGTAGAAACCTCATCGCCATCATTGGTTTGAAGTGATTCTGAAAAGAAATCTTTCAAACGCTTTGTACCGTACTCAGTTTGTACATATTTCGAGTTAGCCACACGAGATACCGTAGAAATATCCAATGAAGTAACATCCGCAATATCTTTCAAAATCATGGGTTTGATGCGCTTAGCATCCCCTGTTAAGAAAAACTCGTATTGGTATTGAAGGATGGCATACATCGTTTTGAACATTGTCTGCTCACGTTGACGAATAGCATCTATAAACCATTTTGCAGAATCTATTTTCTGCTTTATAAACATTACAGCTTCCTTTTGCATGCGGTCGCTGCGCCTGCCACCGTGCGCATTTTTATATGCTTTGAGCATTTCACGATAATGCTCACTGATGCGCAAGTCGGGTACGTTGCGGCTATCCACAGCTAATTCTAAGCGTCCGTCCCTATTTTCAATCATAAAATCAGGAACTATATATTGCATGTTGCGCTCTTGCTCACTTACATGACCACTCGCAGGTTTTGGATTCAATTTAAGAATTTCATCCAAAGCAATCTTCAATTGGTCTTCCGATATGTTCAATTGGCGCTGCATTTTTTGATAATGCTTCTTAGTGAACTCATCGAAATAATCATGAATGATGCGCGCCGCTACTCGAAGGATTTTGATGCCATCATCATCGTAATCACCTGATTCAAGTTTTTGACGAATTTGTAAAAGAAGGCATTCCTGCAAATTACGAGCACCAATGCCTGGAGGATCAAATCTTTGAATTTTTTCAAGGATATATTCCACCTCATACTGAGAAGCTTCTACATTCATAGCAAAAAGCAAGTCGTCAGTGATAGACATTGTATCACGGCGGAGATAGCCATCGTCATCGATAGAACCAATGATTTGCATAGCAATCAACTTTTCGCGTTCATCTTTGAGGTTGAGCATGCCCATTTGTTCCTCAAGATATTCGTGAAAACTGTTTTCTACAGCTATTGGGATGGTTTTTTCTTCTTCATCACCTCCTTGATTTTCGCTTTTAGTCTTATATACTGAGGGGTCATCTTCGATATATCTTTCAAGATAATCATCCAATTCAAACTCATCATCACGCACCAACGATTCTTCTTCATCTCTGAAATCCTCGTTAGTATCGTCAGCATATTTTTCTTCTGACTCAGCGTCACTCTCACTTTCAGTGGAGGAAAAAGGCTCTTCGAAATCTTCCCCCGTTTCGAGAACTGGATTCGCTTCCAACTCTTCTTGAATGCGTTGCTCGATTGCCGTTGTAGGCAATTGAAGCAATTTCATCAACTGAATTTGCTGTGGCGAAAGCTTTTGTTGCTGCTTGAGGTATGCACCTTGTTTTAGCATGGGATTATAGTTTTGAATTAAGGAATGCGTGTAGTATCATAGCGGATGTTCCTTTTTATTCACCGAATCCCTTGCGGTTCTAAATTCAAATCGGTTAGTAAAAATTTATTTAGTTATGTTTGTTTAATATTTTTTAAAAGTGCAAAAAATTTCTACAAGTTTACAGGAATTAAATGGACATTTCCAAATTTTAAGAAAAGATAATTATTGATTTTTTAATCTTAAAAAATAGTGCATTTCATAAATAATTGATTTTCAATTACTTGCAATGATATTTGAAATAAATTTAATTCTATTTAAACCTTCATCAAAAGACGTGCCAAGACCAAACAGTATTATCCAAAACAGTGTTAAATTACGAAAAATAAGAATAATTTTTTTTAATAATAGATACCTTTTTTCAATAGTTTTTGAAGTGCCATTTTTCTTTCATGTATTTTTTTAAAATAATTGAACTCATTTTTTAATAAAACCATTGAAAATCATTCAAAATCAACCATTTTTGTCATTCTGTTTTTTAAAAATTAATAAAAATAGTTTAGATACTGAGGGGGTACAAAATATCCCCTTGTAAAATGTGCAATCAACAAGTAAAATAAAATCAAGTTAAAATGAATATCAACCAGCGTCTGGATGCTCTCAGACAACAAATGACAATTCATGGCATCGATGCCTATATCGTACCTTCAAGCGATCCTCACCAATCTGAATACGTAGCACAACATTGGCAAAATCGCCAGTGGATTGCACCATTTACTGGCTCGATGGGTTATGTCGTCGTCACCCAAACACATGCGGGCGTTTGGACGGATAGTCGTTATTTCATTCAATGCGAACAGGAACTGGCAGGAACGCAATTTGAGTTAAAAAAGCAAATAGTTCAAGGTGCACCCGAACACATTACTTGGCTCACAGAAGCCTTACCGAAGGGTAGCCGCATAGGATGTAACGGAGCAATGTTCTCCGTTGACCAAATACGCGGCATGCAAAAAACTTTCAGCAAATCTCAAATAGACCTAAATACCGATTCCGACTTGATAAGCCCCATTTGGAAAGACCGTCCGCAATTGCTTAATAATGAAATTTTTGAGCACGATGTGCAATTCGCCAGGCGTACTCGGAAGCAAAAACTTGGGGATATTCGGGCTAAAATGAAAGAAAAAAATGCGGATATTCACCTTGTTTCTACTCTGGACGATATTGGTTGGACACTCAATTTAAGAGGCTCCGATGTGGATTGTAACCCCGTATTTATTGCTTATTTGGTTATTGAAAAACAAAAATCCTACCTTTTTATTGAGCCTTCGCAAGTACCCGAAGCATTGAAAAACAAGCTCAATGAGGAAAATATTTTTATTAAAAACTATCATACAATTAGTGATTTTTTAAGTCAACTGACTGAAAAACAAAGCATCGCGGTTGATACAAGTAACCTCAATTTTGAGCTTTACAGTACCATTAAAAAGGCTAAAATCGTAGAAAGTGACACTTTTTCTATCCTAATGAAGGCTATGAAAAACAAAACGGAGATGAAATATATCCGCGAAGTGATGGTCAAAGATGGAGTAGCATTGGTAAAGGCATTCCGTTGGTTGGAAAAAACCCTCGAGGAAAGAAAGATAAGTGAATACGAAGTCGCTTCGATGCTTGCGCAGTTCAGAAGTGATATGCCCAATTATTTCGGTGAAAGTTTTACAGCAATTGTGGGCTACCAGAGCAATGGTGCACTAAACCACTATCACCCCACTCCTGATAGTTCTTCAATGATTAAAAAAGAAGGTATTTTACTCATTGATTCAGGAGGTCAATATCATGATGGTACTACTGATATCACAAGAACAATCGCCCTAAGTACACCCACTGCAGAACAGAAACGCAGCTATACTTTAGTACTAAAAGGTCATATTTCAATCGCTACTCTTAAATTCCCTGCTGGCACAAAAGGGGTACAAATGGATATTTTAGCGCGTATGCATCTTTGGCAATATGGCTTGAATTACGGGCATGGCACAGGGCACGGCGTCGGATTTTTCATGAATGTACATGAACCTCCACAAGGAATAGTAGCTGGACTGAATTCTCGCGGAACAACGCCTCACGCAGTGGGTATGTTCACATCCAATGAGCCAGGTTTTTATAAAGATGGAGAATATGGCATTCGGATTGAAAACCTCGTGCTTTGCGTTGAAGCCGAAAAGACAGAGTTCGCTCAGTTTCTCAAATTTGAAACGGTTACACTGTTTCCAATAGATACAAGTTTAATTGATGTTTCTTTACTCACCCGAGCTGAAAAAGCTTGGTTTAATGCCTACCATAAAAGAGTGAATCAGAAACTATCTGTACACTTGGATGCTGAGGAAAAGGCATGGTTGGCAGAGAAATGCAAGAGGATATAATTCGTAAGATATTGAAATTCAATTTTTTAAAAAACACCAAGGGTTTTGATACTCAGAAGAAAGCATAATTTCGAATAAATTTAAATTGTCGCAAAAGGTTTTGTTGACAATAAATTAAGGCTTACTTTTGCACCACATTTTTCAAAAAGAGCTTTATAAAAAATAAAAAGTATATAATTATGAGCGCACAAGGCGAAACTAATTACGGCAGCAAGGGCAAATGCTTTGCGTATTTTATCATCTTCATCATATTATTTATTATTTTATGGGTATCCATTTCTAATGGTAATTTCAATTCCTTAGAACCCGCTAAATAATAAATAATTGAGGGGTGGAATAACTACTATGTAGTTATATCCACCCCTCAATCTTATAATCGACTTTAAGAAATATTTGAGACCCTCTTGAAGCAGCACATTTTTAGAAATCTCCAAGAGTTTCAGGCAATTGAGCCAATGCTGCTTCGAGTTGCTCTTTGTTGGGAGCAACACCATGCCATTTATGGCTTCCCATCATAAAATCAACACCCGCCCCCATTTCGGTATTCATCATTATGGCTACAGGCTTTCCTTTACCTAAGCGGCGTTTGGCTTTGCGTAATGTAGCGACTACATCAGCCATGTCATTACCTTTTTCTAATTTGATAACATCCCAACCAAAAGCTTTGAACTTAGCTGGCAAATCACCTAACGATAATACTTTACTTGTGGGCCCATCAATCTGTTGACCATTCCAGTCAACAGTGACAATTAGGTTATCCAATTTATTATGAGCCGCGAACATCAACGCTTCCCAAACCTGTCCTTCTTGAAGCTCACCATCGCCTGTCAAAGCCCACACGATGTTTTTATCCCCGTTCATTTTTTTAGCAATTGCTACGCCATTCGATACTGAAATGCCTTGGCCCAATGAACCAGATGCTATGCGAATACCAGGAAGTCCTTCATGAGTAGCAGGATGCCCTTGCAAACGACTATTTATTTTACGGAAAGTAGCCAATTCAGCGGCTGGGAAGTAACCACTACGCGATAAAACACTGTAAAATACTGGTGAAATATGACCATTTGAAAGGAAAAACGCATCCTCGTCTTTCGCATCCATATAAAAACGCTTCTTGCGTTTCATCACTGAGAAGTAGAGTGCCACAAGAAAATCTGTGCAACCTAATGAACCACCTGGGTGTCCAGATTGGCAATTATAGACCATACGTACTATATCTCTACGTACTTGAGAGGCAACTTTTTCAAGTTCCTCAACGCCATTGGCTTGTTTTTTTATAGCTTCCAACACTTGAAGATTATTTTATTCGTTTGATAAAAAATTGATTTTCCAAAAGGATGCGCAAAAATATAAAAAAACGCTCTCTTTTACTGTTTTTTTTAATTGAGCATGAAATTTGAATTACTTTTAGTTCGTTATCCGTCGAAATTAAAATAGTTTTTTAATATAAATTCTTGAAAATGAATCTTTTAAAGAAATTTAATAATATTATCACTGCAATATCTACCCCTCAGTATTTACTATCCAAATGGGCTTTATCAGCTGCATTTTGTGGTATAGTAGCTCTAACTTTGCCTTCATGCAAAGTAAAAGAAGGTTGCCCAACAAAGGATTATACGAACACAATGGAAAAAAGTAATAAACGTGGAAAGTCAAATTTGTTCGATAAAAACATGCGCAAAAAAATGAAAAACTGAGTTTTATTAGTTTTTTTCTATTTCAATCAAAAAAGGTGATTTATTGGGTTTCAATAATTCACCTTTTATATTTGAATTTCATTTAAACAGTTACTGAAAGAAACCATTTAAAACCTAAAGCCCCGTTGATTTCTCCATCGTCTCCGTATAACGGGCGCCAATCACTTTAATTTGAGCAGAAGCAGCTTCAATCTCTTGCAATTCGGTGGTAGTGAGTTGAATAGTGGCAGCACCATTATTTTCAGTCAAACGGTGCAATTTTGTTGTTCCTGGAATCGGAACAATCCACGGTTTTTGAGCCAATACCCAAGCTATAGCTATTTGAGCATTGGTAGCATTTTTCTCTTTTGCAAATCGTTCGATGATATCTAATAAAGCCTTATTCGCTATACGTGCTTCTTCGGTATAACGGGGCAAAATATTGCGAATATCGCCTTCAACAAACTTTGTGCTTTCATCAATTTTACCCGCTAAAAATCCTTTTCCAAGCGGACTAAACGCTACCAAACCGATGCCGAGTTCTTCAATCGTTGGGATAATTTCTTTTTCATGCTGGCGTGTCCAGAGTGAATATTCACTTTGCAGAGCCGTTACTGGTTGTACGGCGTGAGCCTTCCGAATTGTTTGAGCACCTGCTTCCGATAGTCCAAAATGCTTCACTTTACCCGCTTGAATTAAATCTTTGACGGCACCTGCTACATCTTCAATCGGTACTGAGGGGTCAACTCGGTGCTGATAAAATAGGTCAATCACCTCAATTTTGAGTCTTTTCATGGACTCTTCGGCTACTTTGCGGATATTTTCGGGGCGACTGTTGACACCTGCCATTTTACCATCTACGAAATTAAACCCGAATTTGGTGGCGATGATGATTTCACCTTTGAAAGGCTCTAAGGCTTCACCGACCAACTCCTCATTGGTGTAGGGACCATAGACTTCGGCAGTATCAAAAAAAGTAATGCCTTGTTCGACTGCTTCCCGTATGACTTTTATCATTTCTCTTTTTTCTCCTGCGGGACCATAACCAAAACTCATACCCATACAACCGAATCCGATTTCAGATACTTCTAATTGAGTTCCTAATATTCGCTTTTTCATATTTATCTAAATTTAATGATCTAATTAGCCACAAAGTTCTAAAATGAACCGATACCAAATTAACGATTTAGAAATAGAAACTTACGAAATTCAAATAATTGCGATTTTACCCCCCTCAGTAAAAAAGTAAAAAGAACCAAAATATACTGAAAATAGTGCAAAAAAAACGGATGGTCATGACGAAATAAACTCTAAAAAGCCTTTATTTATGAAGCGATTGAACGGTCTATTGTCATTCATAATCATAAAACCCTTTCCCGACTTTTTTCCCAAATTCGCCTTTTGTATATTTTTCAACAACCGTTGGAGAAGGTCTATCGGCGGGGTCGCCACTTTCACGGTAGCGTTCCATGCCTACATGATAGGCTAAGTCCACACCCGTGAGATCTAAGAGTTCAAAAGGTCCCATTGGGTAGCCTAAGCCGTTTTTGACAGCGGTATCAATATCTTCATAAGAAGCCACACCCATATCAAGCAGTTTTAAGGCTTCTTGTCTTGTGGCTTGCAAAAAACGATTGACCAAAAAGCCGTAGATTTCTTTATGCAATAAAACGGGCGTTTTACTCATCTTTTTAGCGGCATTCATCACGGATGCAACGGTTTCATCTGAAACATGAGAACCTTGTACAACTTCAACCAATTTCATCACCAAAGCAGGATTGAAAAAATGCATATTGCATACTTTATCGGGTCGAGCCGTAGCATCGGCAATCTTAGAACTGACGATATAAGAACTATTCGTCGCCAAAATCGTGTGTGGGGGACAGATTTTATCTAACTCCGCAAATAATGTGCGTTTGATGTCTAATTTTTCAATAATGGCTTCAATGACTAAATCGGCATCTTGAGCAGCCTCTTTTACTGAGGGGGTGAAAGCGAGATTTTGACGGGCTTGGTTAGCAGCTTCTTCTGTCAATTTGCCTTTATTGACCCTTTCTTTTAAATAATTATCCGCAAATTGAATGGCTTTATTCAGAATATCAGAATTAGTATCCGTACAATGTACTTGAAAGCCAGCTAAAGCGGCGCACATCGCAATTTGATGACCCATATTGCCTGCGCCGATGACGGCTATTTTTTGTATTTCCATGCTATTTATTGTTTTATAACCTTCAAATCTCTAAAATATCCTTCCGTTCCGATTTCCACCCAAAGCCCGATACCCCCCTTGTCGCCTTGTGCACCATCACGACTGGGTGTGACAATATTTTCACCCAATTTTAAATCTTTAACTATTAAAACGGGATATTTGCCATTGTTTAAAAAGAGTTTTGCTTCTTGGTCTTTTACTTCAATTCGCATCGTAATCCATTCATTTAAGCCCATATCGGCATAAGATTCATATTTTTCAGGGCTTATTTGCCTTAATTTATCAAATTTAAAATCGGGATAAGAATAATATTGGACGCTGTGATTGCGTCTTACTTGGTCATCGGCACGACCATTGGTTGGGCGTATGTAAATGGATTCGTATTTCGTATTTTTATCATCGATTCTAAAAGCAACACCGATAAACCCCCTTGCCGTTGGCGGTGCATTTTTTAATAAACGGCTCAAAACTTTGACTTCAATAACACCATTTTTAAAATTCGTATCTTTGATTCTCACAAAAGTAGGTTCATCAACTGGCGTCACTGTTGAATCCTTAATTAATTTCAATACTTTTTTCCCGTCTAATTTTTCAAAAGACATATAGACGTGGTTAGGTAAAAGGGTATTTTCATTTAAATCAATTTTTTGAGCCAATACCGTTTTAGAAATAATCGAAAGGCAGATAATGACTATGCACTCCAGGTTTTTCATTTTATTTTAGAATTATTTCGTAAGTTTTATTTGAAAAATTTAGGTCAAAATTCGATAGAGGTGTTTTATTGCATTATTTTACCTAATTTTGTTTAAAATTAAATAGCACTTACCATGCAAATCACAATTGAATTAGTTAATGACAATGCACTTGGTTTACTCCAATATTTGGAAAAACTTAATATTATCCGTTTGGTCAAGCGTGAGAAAGTTGAGATGCCTAATAGCGAAGAACCACGTAAAAGCCGTTTTGCAGGACGTATTTCACCAACAACAGCTACTAATTTGCAAGAACAACTTCAACAATCACGTGAAGGATGGCAACATTAAAATACCTTCTAGATACCAATTCTGTTATTGACTACATTGGAGGAAAACTTCCTCAAACTGCCGAGAACTGGTTAGATTCAGTAATAGATGATGAGGTCGCAACGTCCTCAATCAATCGCATGGAAATTTTAGGTTTTGCCTTTCCTACACCTGCTGACAAACTGCCTTTTGAAGAACTTTTACAAACAATCACGGTCATTCCATTAACGGAAGCTATCGGAAGTAAGACAATTGGACTAAGAGAAAACATAAAAATCAAATTACCAGATGCTATCATAGCAGCTACAGCATTAGTCCATAATTTGACACTCCTTTCCCGGAATCTGAAAGATTTTTCTCGGATTCCTAATTTGAATGTAATAGACCTTCACACTATTTAGACTGTCAACTATTCACCAAACTCTAAATTTCATACTATTTTTTATTTCGCCACCAATTCGCCAAAAACGACCCCGAAATAGTCATCCACGGCACAGCAATAGCGGAAGCCAAACCCACCGTGGCTATTTTGCCCATTTGCAAAGCAATACCTGAGGCAAGACCACCATTTTGCATACCGACTTCTAATGAAATCGTGCGACAAGTCGGTTCGTCAAGCCCCATTAATCGGCTACTCCAATAACCCAATAGATAACCTGTTGAGTGGTGAATAATAGATGCGATAAAAAGGAGAGGACCAATATTGAGCAAATTATCACGCCCAGAAGAAACAATAACAATCAACATCATCAGAACGCCAGTCATAGATATGATGGGCATGACGGTTTGTAACCATTTTACGCCATTGCGAATCAATTTATTGATGACCAAACCCAATACAATAGGGATTATAATGATTTCAACAACATGAAGCATCATTTTCATAAAATCTACTTCAACGAATTGCCCCGCAAGGATTTTCATTAAAAAAGGTGTCATAATAGGTGCTACCAAAGTGGATATTGAGGCAATCGTCACCGACAAAGGCATATTCGCTTTAGCAATAAAAGCCAGCACATTGGAAGTCACACCACTCGGCACAGAGCCCATCAAAATAACTCCTGCAGCTATTTCGGGTGGAAATCCAAACCCTTTGGCGAGTGAAAAACCTACTAAGGGCATGATTGTAAAATGACTGACCAAACCAATCAAAACGGCTTTAGGTGTTTTAATGACCCCTTCAAAATCTTTCAAACTCATTTCCGTACCCATCGTGAACATAATCAATTGAATCAAGGGTACGATGAGACTTGTAAATTTGAAATCACCGATTTTTTGAAAATATTGAGGGTAAAACATACCTACTGCCACCGCTGCAAATACCCAAATGGTAAAAGACATTTGCTTGATTGTAGGTGTACTTTGTCCGCCAATCGCCAAACAGACGAATGCGCCAATAACAAATAAACCCGTAATACTCTGACCATTTCCAAAAATCAGTGTTCCTATTGCTAAAAGTCCTAAAATAGCGGAGCAGGCGAGTAAGAATTTGTATATTTTATCCATGATGTTGTTAAAAAATGGTTTTTAAATTTTTACCCCCCTCAGTATTTTCGGTCTATTCTTTTTTTCCAAGTGCAATTTTATTACTAAGATTTACCGCACTGAGTCTCAATTTATCTTCGACTTCTTGTTGCGTTGCCTGTTGCGTTCCATCAATACGGGCTAACATCGGAATGGTCATTGCAGCCACCGCAAAGCCATTAATATCCAAAATGGGGAATGAAATAGCGTGTAAGCCTGCATATTGATTGCTTTGAATAGAAGCAAAACCTTTAGTGAATGTTTCTTTCAAAACCTTTTTAAAATTTTCAATTTCCGCTTCCGACTTATTCGGCAAACTTTCTCTAATACGCAATTCCATTATAACAGGGTCTTGAAATGCCACCAATACAAGTCCAGATGCCGACGGTGCAACCGCAATTTCAGAACCCACACGGGTCATAAAACCCAATCCATTAGGCGGTTGAATGGATGCAATAACGGTTTGAACACCTTTATTATACACCCTCAAATCACAAGGAAACGAAACGTCTCGTGACAGCTCCTCCATAATCGGCATGGCTTCCGTCAATAAGCGATAAGTAGGCGGATGAAAATGCGACAACTGAAACATTTTCGGTGTAATAGTATAGACATTGCCATAATTGGCGACGTAATTCCTTTGCACCAAACAATTCAACATACGGTAAATTTCACCCAAATTTCTACCCAATCGTGCGGCCATTTCCTGTTGAGTCAATCCATTCTCACATTGACAAAGCGCCTCAAGTATATCAAGCCCTTTCTCTAAAGCGGGTGCAGAATAAGCACTATTTTCTTCTTTTTCTTTCATTTTAAAACAATTTACGTATAAAAAGAAGCAAATATACCTTTTTTACTGAGGGGGTATCAATTTCGGATATCGGATTTGAGATTTCGGAAAACGCCGGCGAAATCCGAAATCTCAAATCCGATATCGAATCACATTCCAATTTGATGCACCTCAATGATATTACCATCAGGGTCATGAAAAAATATTTGATACCAGCCTTTCAAAGCCCATTTTCCATAATCCGCATAAGGGATTCCTTGTTCTTCCAATTTCTTTTTAAAACCTTCAATATCATCCGTACGAAAACAGAAATGTCCATTTTGAATTGGATTGATAGGCATATTCATACGAAATGCTGTATTGTGGTCTTTCTTCGTAATATGAAATTCAACTTGCCCATCTCCTAAAAATTCTACTTGCCCATCATAACGATTAGCTGTTTCTGAACTTGTCAAACCATGTTCTTCGTCTTGAATTTGATTTAAGCCAAATACAGATTTATAGAAATTAGATAATCTGGGCACATCTTCGGTGCAAAGATTCATGTGGTGATATTTGAATTCCATAGGTCAAAAATTTTAAATTTAAAATTATATTTGCAAATATGAAAAAAATTTTTCAAATATGAAAATGATATTGTAATTTTGTCGAAAATATTCTTAATATGCAAGAGCCCATTATTTCGAATGATGTATGTAGCTTAACGATGGTACGTCGTGTAGCAGCTATGTTGGATTTGGACACTCATTCGTTTTCAAATGGTGATATATTGCCCAGAGGTTGGCATTTTTTTATGCTGGCGGGCGAGACTCGAAAATCGGCTTTGCGTTCAGATGGCTTCCCTGGTTTGGGTGTTCCGATTCCCGATTTAGGGTTACCAAGATTGCTTTTGGGCGGTAGAACAGTGTCTTATCAAGGCGATATTGTGATAGGCGAGGAGGTGGAGCGGACGAGTTTTATTAAAAATATTACTGAAAAAACGACAGCTTCGGGGCGAATTGCTATAGTCACAATTCAGCATGAATTACGCCCTCTTTCAGATTTAAATCCCGCTATTGTTGAAACCCAAACCTATATATTATTGAGTGAAAAAAATACTCAAAGTAAATCCGAACAATCGCCAACCAATTCAACCCACAATCCACAATCCACAATCCAAAAGCAAATTATCCCAGATGAAACGCTCTTATTTCAATACTCTGCATTAGGTTTTAACTCTCATAAAATACACTTGGATAGACATTATACGCAAAATGTAGAAGGTTTGCCTGATTTGGTCGTGAACGGTGGTTTAGCGACTTTACTTTTAACAGAGTTTATAAGAACCGACTTGGGACTTGCATTAAGGGAAATTAAAGTAAAACACGTTGCGCCTTTGTTCTGCAATCGAAAAATGACCCTTTTTACTGTCACGCTCCCGAGTACTCGGGATGATGAAGCCGAAGGCATCAAGGAAGGAGTATTTAAAATTTTTGATGAAAATAACGTCGTAGCTGTAGAAATGGAAGCCAAAATAAAATGATGAGCAATGCAATTTGAACCATTAAAAGGCATTAAAATATTGGATTTAACAGCCGTCGTAGTAGGCCCCGTAGCCACTTGGCGATTGGGACAGTATGGCGCTGAAATTATCAAAGTTGAAAACCCTTCGGGTGACCTCATGCGTGGTCTTGGTGGCATGTCTCCGACGGGACAACATTCGGGTGCTTATTTACACCTTAATCGGGGAAAGAAAAACATTTGCCTCGATCTTAAAAAAGAAGGCGGAAAAGATATTTGCGATAAATTAGTGGAATGGGCGGATGTCATCGTTGCCAATATGCGCCCCGATGCATTGGAGCGTTTGGGTTTGGATGCGAATACAATCAGGTCAAAATATTCCGAAAAAATCTATTGTTTGATAACAGGTTATGGCACTGATGGACCTTATTCTGGCTTGCCCACTTATGATAGTGTTTTACAAGGTGCTTCTGGCATTGCGGGTTTAATGATTGCTCGGGATGGCAAACCCGCTTATGTTCCGATGCTCATTTGCGACCACATAGTCGGTGAAATAACGGCTGGGGCAGTTATGGCAGCTTTGATGCAACGCTATCAAACAGGACAAGGCGCAAGTCTTGAAATCCCTATGTTTGAAACAATGGCGGCTTTTGTATTGCAAGAACATTTGGCGCAGCAAAGTTTTGACCCCTCAGTAGGAAAGGCAGGCGACCTTCGCCTTTTGAGTCCACACAATCAACCCGTAAAAACGAAAGATGGTTACATCTCTTGTACCATCAATACCGATGCTCAAGTACAAGCCTTTTTAAAAGTGACAGAAAGAGAGACGTTGCTCAACGATACACGTTTTACCACAGTCGCCAATAGGGCAAAATACGTTTCAGAATGGTTTGAAGTGCGTGGCGCACCTTTAGATAATAAAACGACAGAAGAATGGTTGACCATTTTTAGAGCAACAGATTTGCCCGCTATGCCTTGCCATACGCTCGAAACGCTACCCAACGACCCACATTTAAAAGCCGTTGGACTTTTGGGCTATGAAAATCATCCGACGGAAGGTAAAACGGCGGTCATTCGTTCCACTATTCAAGTTGATGGCGAGTACCCTTCGGCTCGTTCCACAGCTGCCCCAATTGGTTGGGATACGGATGAGATATTGAATGAATTGGGGTTTTCGCCTGCCGAAAGGGCATCTTTAATATCTCAAAAAGCAGCTTTTAAGTATGAAAAATAAAAAATACAATCACCTTCTTTTAGAAAACAAAGTGTGTGTGATTACTGGTGCCGCATCACTTCGGAGTATTGGTTATGCGACTGCTGAACTATTTGCAGCACATGGCGCAAAACTCGTCCTATTGGATGTGATGATGAACGATACAATAGCCCACGATTTAGCGGCTTCAATAACGAATGAAATTGGACATACACCCGAAATAATTTGTATAAAATGCGATATATGCAGCACTTCTGACTGCGATAAAGCGATAGAAAAAGCGGTTTCAAAATTTGGTACAATTGATTGTTTAGTGAATTGTGCGGGCATCGTGAAATCGGGTGATATGCTCTCCATTACCGAAGTTGACTATGATAAAATATTGGACGTGAATCTCAAAGGCACTTTTAATATCTGTAAAAGTGTTTTAAAAAATTTTACGGAAAAGCAAGCGGGTGTCATAGTGAATTTGGCTTCATTGGCAGGGCAACGGGGCGGCGGTTTGGTCGGTGGAGCACATTATGCCGCTTCAAAAGGAGGCGTTATCAGTTTGACTCGTTCCATTGCCCGAGAGTTTGCCCCCCTCAGTATTCGTGCTAATGTGATTTGCCCCGCCATGATAGAAACGCCTATGTTAGATGCTCTAACGGAAAAACAATTAAATGAAGTTATTTCAGGTATCCCATTAAAACGAGTGGGTAAAACGGTAGAATTAGCTGGAACGTGTCTCTTTTTGGCATCCGACCTTTCGGGTTTTACGACGGGCGCAACGATTGATGTAAATGGTGGGATTCATATTCATTAAAAGTTTAAATCAAAAATTTAAAAATAAATAGCATGTACTCAAGATTATTTCCCTTATTCATTTTCCTATTTTTTATGTCAAATGCTCAAGGACAACAGAATTTAAGGAGAGCGTTTCAACCTGCCAATGTTGTTTATAAAACGCCTTATGGCAATAACCCTAAAGCAGGGCATTATGTGCAAGCCAAAGATGCCAAATTGTATTATGAAGTCTATGGCAAAGGGCAGCCAATCGTATTACTACATGGTGGATTATTTGGAACCACCGTTGAAATGACCGATTTTATTGAAAAATTGAAAAAAAATTATCAAATTATAGCTATTTCTACTCGAGGTCATGGCAAATCTGAATTGGGTACAGAGCCGCTTACTTTGGAACAACGCGCCAATGATGCCATGGCGGTTATCAATGCCGTCACAAAGGATAGCGTGATAGTGATTGGGTTCAGCGATGGCGGTTATGCGGCGTATCAATTAGGCGCTATGTATCCCAATCGAGTGAAAAAAATGGTTGTGATGGGTGCAGGAGAATTATATCCAGGATTAAGAGAATTTAATTTCACTGCCAAACAAGCGATGGAATTGGACAAACCTTTTATTGAGCAACAATTAAAACTGATGCCCGAGCCCAATAGAATTGAAGAAATGTTTGCAGGCGTGCGAAATTGTTACAATAAGTTGACCGTTGGCAAAGACTTTTTAGGTACTATCAAATGCCCCGTAATGGTGATGGCAGGCGACCGAGACGGTGGCAATACAGTAGAACACGTTGTCAATGCTGCTCGTATGATTCCAAAACATCAAATTTCAATCATACCGAATACGGGACATGGCTGTTTTTTAGAGAATTTTGATGCAACTTGGGCAAGTATCGCACCTTTTTTAAAGAATTAAAAAAATATTGAGGGGTAAGTTTAAAAGTTTAACAAATACGTCAGAATTCTAAAACCCCCATCATTTCGATATATTTAGTTTGAATTTCTTAATTTTGCTGTATGGCAAATAAAATATCACACCACGTTTCTGCTTTTAATAGCGAACTAAAACTAAGGGGATTCAATGCTTTTCAAATCGAAGATGACAGTAGTGCTACACGATCATACAGTAGAAAAGACTTTTATAAAATCTGCTTGACCACTGGAAAAAGCATTATTCATTATGCCGACCGCAGTTTTGAGGCCGATGGAACTGTTCTTTTTTTCGGCAACCCGCACATTCCATATTCGTGGGAGACGCTTTCACGTACATATGTAGGCTATACTTGTTTGTTTTCAGAGGCTTTTTTTCAACACAGCGAGCGCTCAGAAAGCCTTCAACAATCTCTGCTTTTTAAAATTGGTGGCACACCTATTTTGAAAATAACGGAAGCACAACGCCTTTTTTTAAATGGTATTTTTGAAAAAATGATTGAAGAACAAAAGTCAGATTATACATTTAAAGATGATTTAATCCGCAACTATATTCAATTGATTCTTCATGAAGCAATGAAAATGCAGCCTTCCGAAGAATTTAATTCAAATCAAAATGCCAGTTCCCGTATAACGAGAGTTTTTTTAGAATTATTAGAACGACAGTTCCCTGTTGAGAGCGTTGATAGTCCACTACATCTCCGCACCGCTCAGGACTATGCTAATATTTTATCTATTCACGTTAATTATCTCAATCGTTGTGTAAAGGAAATCACTGGTAAATCGACCACGACATTAATTTCTGAACGTATAGCCAATGAAGCCAAAGCACTGTTGCGACACACTGACTGGAATATCTCAGAAATTGCTTTTGCTTTGGGTTTTGAATATCCTACTTACTTTAATAACTTTTTTAAAAAAATGACGGGCGATAATCCTCGGTTCTTTAGGTTACAGCAGGTTTGAAACTCTTAATGATTGATTTGATTTTCATAATTTAAGAACTGACCCCTCAGTATAACTTTGCGGATTCATTTTAATCCGCAAATTCATGAAAAAAACGGTACTCCTCTTTATTTTATTCCTTACTACAATAGTCGCTTTTTCTCAGAATACAGATAGCACTAAAACAACCGTTTCGGGCGCTGTTTCAGTCACTAATAACGGCATTTCTTTAGTCCCTACATTTAGCCTTGGAAAGGCCGCTACCGTATTTGATTTATCCGTTAAAAAAAATAGATTCAGTTTTGACCCTCAATTAGCATTCGGTTTCAAGGATGCGAAACCATGGTATTTTATTTTTTGGTTGCGGTATAAATTAGTTCAATCATCAAAATTCAACATGGGTGTAGGTTTTCATCCAGGGTTTGTATTTTCTACAAATACACTTTTAAATAATGGCATTTCAAAAGAATATTTCAATGCTGCAAGGTTTTTTGTGGGTGAATTAACGCCGGGTTATGCGCTTTCAAAAAATGTCAGTTTGGGCATATATTATTTACATTCTCGTGGTTATAACAGTGATTTGAAACAACTGAATTTTCTTGGATTGAACTGTAATTTTTCAAATATCAGCTTAGGTAATAAATTTTTTATGCGGGCTACGCCACAAGTCTATTACCTCAAAACGGATGATAAAGATGGATTTTACCTAACTTCAACAGTTACTTTTGGCAAACAAGGTTTTCCGCTTTCCATTTCGTCGGTTATGAATAAAAAGCTTAGGTCAAACATTGTAAGCGATGATTTTGTGTATAATTTTAGTTTAACTTATAGCTATTAAAATGCCCTTTTAACGAAGAATACTGAGGGGGTAAAATTTCAACAATTTAAAAAATAAAGAATTGGAAAGAATTATATGCCCCTTGTTTTGATTTTCTTTACCCTAAATTAATCAAAGGATGATTCAGTGCTTTTACCCATCGGAAGCGGCATTGAAATGAGTTTTTTAAGAGCGGTTTAAATAATTTGTTTTTCCTCAAGAAATTTGTCTGACCCAAATTAAATATAAGGAATATAAGGGTGCATGATATTCCCTATCGTCTATTATGCAATATTTAGGATCAAAATTATTTTAAACTCCTCTTATCAACAACGAGATAACAATTGAATCATGAAAAAACAACGCTTCCTTATTATCGTATTAACATACGTTTTAGCTTTTTCAACACTTTCGGCACAAGCCCCTTTACTACAAAATATTTCAGGTAGGAAAACGCTTTCATTAGATGGCCAATGGCAATCGCAAGTTGATGTTTATGGCGTGGCTTCTGGGGAGCGTTCAGGTCTTGTCAAAGATAGAAAACCTGTAAAATATG
>JANPHO010000478.1:0-14711 GCA_031424515.1 Saprospiraceae bacterium | reverse complement strand
TAAACTTTTGGAGAGTTTTTAAATTTAAGTTTCTAAAGTATATGCTTTAGCATTATCTTTTTCTTCCAATTTTTTTAAAACCTTCAATTTGTAATCCAAATAATAAGCTGAAATAGAGGCTATTTTATACCCTTTAAAGCCATCTAAAATACCTAATTTGAGGAAATAAATACTGAAAAACTTAAAAAACACCTTTATTGCTCTTTTTATATCTGAGAAGTGTTTTCCTTTTTCATAAAGTTCATGCGCACCCAATTCAGCATATTGACGCTGCTTGTTCGACATTTCTTCAAATGATGAACAAGTGAAATGCAATAAATCACCATTAAGAGTTCCTACTTCGGGAATCGTTTTTAAGGTTTCGTGTGCAAACTCCCCTTCCCAATGCGAGTGTTTGGTAGGAAAAAGTCTAATTTTCCTATCTGGATACCATCCCGAATGGCGAACAGGCTCTCCACCTATGTGATTTAGTCGATTGAATTGATAGGCTTTATGTATCATTCTTTTGGACTTAATGTCCAAAATACTCTCTTTTAATTCTTTTGAAACCATTTCATCGGCGTCAATGGAAAGGATAAAATTTGAACTGGCTTGTTCATCGGCAAAATTTTTAGCCGCAGCATAGCCTGCCCACTCCTTTTGAATGAATTTTACTGAGGGGTATTGCTTACAAATTGTAGCGGTACTATCCGTGCTAAAAGAATCCAATACAATGATTTCATCGGTAATATCTTGTAAAGAATCCAAGCAACGAGCAATATTTGCCTCTTCGTTTTTAGTAATGATAACGGCTGTTATAGTCATATTAGGGTGATTTAACTTTGATATTTACGTGTTTAGTTATTAAAAAACAATTGAGTATAATTTATAATAGTAGATACAATGATTTGACTACAAGGGTTGTCCGAAGTTAAAACCCTTTGTCGAATGAAAAAGGGGTTTCGTCGCAGAGTTTTTTTATTGCAAACCTATTTAGTGATTAATTTCACTGAAAAAAGGAATAATGAACCTTTAATTTTTATTTCTTCTTACCTTAGCACCGCGTATTTAAAATAAGTTTTTTGTAATTGCTTAGCTATTTAGTCGCTTTCGCTCCGTTTAGCCACTGATAACACTGAAATTGACTGATTTTACACTGATTTTTTTAAAAAATTACGTATAAAATCAGTCTTAATCAGCAAAATCAGTGGCTAAACAGAGCGAAAGCGACAATCTGATTAGGTAATTACGTTTTTTTTAACATTTAAATCAATCATAAGAATATGACGATTGAACAGCTGAACGGTCTTAAAGATCGTCTCTTGGCATTAAGGAGGTATCTTTGACGTCGCGAATGCAACTCGTGAAGTCGAAGACCTAAAACTAAAAGCTGGCGACCCTGACTTTTGGTCAGATGCCGCAAAGGCTCAAGAAACGATGAAAAAAATGCGCCAAATGGAAAAGCATATTGGCGATTTTAATCTCATCCAGAATAAAGTAGATGATGCTGAATTGGAATTAGAACTTTTCAGAGAGGGTGAATCCACGGAGGAAAGCACCGATAATGCCTACAAAGCAGCCCTTGAAGTCATCGAAAGTGTAGAATTTAAAACGACTTTGGATAAACCCGAAGACGAACTCAATTGCATTTTAGAAATCAATGCCGGCGCAGGTGGAACTGAGGCCTGCGATTGGACAGCTATTTTACTCCGCATGTACAAAATGTGGGCGGAGAAAAATGGCTACAAAATCAGCGAATTGAATAGTGTGGATGGCGATGCTGCGGGCTTACGTTCGGTCGAAATTTCGGTTGAGGGCGAACAAGCTTATGGTATGTTAAAGAGTGAAAATGGTGTACATCGGCTTGTGCGCGTGAGTCCTTTTAATTCACAGGGCAAGCGTATGACATCTTTTGCTTCCGTTTTTGTCCACCCGATGGTGGATGATACCATTGAAATTGATATCAATCCCGCTGATTTGAGTTGGGACGTATTCCGTGCTTCGGGTGCAGGTGGTCAGCACGTCAACCGTACAGAATCGGCGGTGCGCGTGCGGCATCTTCCTTCGGGCATCGTCTGCGAATGTCAACAAGACCGCTCTCAAATCAATAACCGTGCAACGGCTATTAAAATGTTGAAGTCCAAATTGTATGAACGGGAATTGCAACGCCAATTTGAGGAACGGGATAAAGTCGAGGCTCAAAAAACGAAAAACGAATGGGGCAGCCAAATCCGCAGTTACGTTCTCGACGACCGCCGAGTAAAAGACCACCGAACAGGTCACCAAACCAACCAAACAGATAATGTTTTGGATGGCGATTTGACACCTTTCCTCAAAGCGTATTTGATGAATAAAACGGCTGTCGCAGCTGAAGATGATGAAATTTAAAATTTAGTTGACAGTTATTGAGTATTCAGTAGCCAGTTTGGTCTGATTACTTAATAACTGACTACTGACTAATAAAAAAATTATGAAACAAAAAATAGCATTAATAAGCCTTGTCGTCCATGATTACGATGAGGCTATTGAATTTTATACTCAAAAATTAAATTTCGATTTGGTAGAAAATACTGAAATGAGTCCTTCTAAAAGATGGGTTGTCGTAGCCCCAAAAGGCTCAGATGGTTGCCATATTTTATTAGCAAAAGCGGCTAATGAAGCTCAAAAAAATAGCGTTGGCAATCAAACTGGAGGTCGAGTATTTATGTTTTTATACACCGATGATTTTGAGCGCGATTACTTAAATATGCTTGAAAAGGGTATAGAATTCACTGAGAAACCACGATACGAAGCGTATGGCACAGTCGTCGTTTTTAAAGATTTATATGGCAATTTATGGGATTTTATCGAGCCGAAATAGTATAAAATGAGCTTTAATACTGAGGGGGTAGGGTAAACAGTACAATCTATTATTAGTTATGCGAATAATGGGTTAAAATTGCCGTTAGGCAAGGAATATCGGTAGAAAAATAGTGAAAATGGTTGGAATTGGCGTAGCCAAGATATATTGAATTCAATATATCGTCCTTACAGGACTTTATGGCGTATTGTTATAAATTTCTACCGATATTTCTTGCCTAACGGCAATTTTAACTCAATATTCACATTAGTTATAAATCTTCTTTTTTAAAGTTGAAAAACATAAAAATATCATGAAAAAAATTGCATTAGTGACGGGCGGAAGCCGTGGATTGGGTAAAGATATGGCATTGAGTTTAGCACGTAAAGGTGTTGATGTGGTGGTGACTTATAATAACAATGATGCAATGGCCATAGAAACAGTCCATGAAATAGAATCAATGGGTGGAAAAGCCGCTGCTTTAAAATTGAATTTGAGTGATTTCAAATCATTGGATGCCTTCGTTCAAGAATTCACGGCTTTATTGAATTCGACTTTTGAAACCAGTCATTTCGATTTTTTAATCAATAATGCAGGTATGGGTAAAACGGTGCCATTTACGGAAGTTTCAGAAGAGCTATTTGATGATTTTTTAAATGTACATTTCAAAAGCGTCTATTTTTTAACCCAAAAACTCATTCCCAATATCAATCAAGGCGGTAGTATCATCAATATTTCAAGCGGAACCACGAGATTCAGTAATCCCGGTTATTCTGTTTATGCATCCATGAAAGGAGCCATTGAAGTTTTGACGAAATATATGGCAAAGGAATTGGGTGCAAAAGGCATCAGAGCCAATGTCGTTGCTCCGGGCCCCGTTGAAACGGATTTTAATAATGGCGCTATTAGAAACAATCCCCAATTCAAAACGATGTTGGGCTCAATGTCGCCATTAGGTCGCGTGGGTAGTGCAGATGATATTGGCGGTGTCGTCGCATTTTTATGCTCAAATGAATCACGCTGGATTAATGGACAAAGGATTGAAGTGAGCGGTGGGATCAATGTATAAGTGTGATAAAATATTACCCCCTCAGTAAAAAACTCTAAATATTTGAAAAATGAAATTTTTTTATTGTTTCGCTGTTTTAATTTTTTTCAGTAGTTGTAATAGAATGGCTTACGAAGAAAGGTTAGAACGAAAAGGAAAAATAAAATGTGGCTGGTATGGTAAAATGACAACGGAAGAAAGGCGGAATACTTTTCCTTTCAATCAAGCACATAAAATTGTATTGATTTCATATCCCAATTATGCTACAAATTATACTTATTCGGTAGATTCTCTTACAACACCTTGGGGTGAGAAATTACCGTTTCATAGTTCATCTGACAGTTATTATAAAATAACACAACCTATTATTGATACATTTAAGGTATTTCAAAGGCAATATTTAGTTTATGAAAAAGCGGAATTAAGCCAAAATCAGATGGATTCTCTTAGCAATCTTCTATTTAATTTCAAACTTAACCACAGAATTAAATATACTGTTCAGTACGGAAGTTGCTGTTATAAACCTCGTAATTCAATCATTTTTTACGACAAAAATGATGTGCCAATATTTATTTATGAAATGTGTTTTGAATGTTTTGAAAGAAAATTTTTTGCAGAAAAGAATAATTTTGAAAACCCAATTGGATGTATGGACAATGCACTATACAAAGAGTTTTTCAAACAATGTCATATCAAATACGGTATTGAAAACAATCAATAATCTAAAATCTAAAACATCATGAAACAAGAAATAGATAAAGATTCCCTCCCGCCTTTCGTAAAAACATGGCGTCAATTGTACCAGCTTGTTATCATCAGTTTAGTGGTAACAATAGCCTTGCTCTATCTTTTCGGCAAATACTTTGAATAGTGGGTCGAAATATATCAATGTATTGAAACAAATGTATATTTTTGATGCGTTTGAAGAAGCATTAGGGTTTTCTTTTAAAACTATTGGAGATTTAAAATGACCTCGTAGAGGTCGAATAATTGTAAAAACAATGAATAAAAATCGTTTTTCGACCTCGATAGAGGTCGTATGAGATGGCGATAGTACGACCTCGATAGAGGTCGGTAAGTGTACTTTATGATTTTCTACAATTATCTGACCTCTACGAGGTCATTTCTGGACAACTACATTTTTTATATAAAAGCCCTAATAAGCATTGCATTATATTTTTGACTAAACCTATTTTATGGCTCTTACCGACTGGATAGTTCTTTTATGCACTTTAGGTGTTGTTGTGTGTTATGGACTTTGGAAAGGACGCGCTTCCAAACGCAGTATGGAGGGTTTCCTACTTGCTGACCGTAAATTGCCGTGGTACCACGTGACGCTCTCCGTAATGGCAACTCAAGCGAGTGCCATCACATTTTTATCTGCTCCCGGGCAGGCTTACACCGATGGAATGCGCTTCGTGCAATTCTACTTCGGTTTGCCTTTGGCGATGATAGTGATTGCCATCACGTTTATTCCTTTATTTAAAAAGCTCAACGTTTTTACGGCTTATCAATACTTAGAACAGCGTTTTGACCTCAAAACTCGTGTTCTCACATCCTTCTTGTTTTTAATACCAAGAGCTTTATCGACGGGTGTTACCATCTCCGCACCGTCCATTATTTTAACGACCATACTGGGTTGGGATTTATATTGGACAAATATCCTTACGGGTTCTTTGGTGACGCTTTATTGTATGTTTGGGGGTTCAAAAACCATATCTTACACCCAATTGCAACAGATGTTTATTGTGCTGACGGGTATGTTCCTCGCGGGTTATATGTGCGTACATCTGATGCCCAATAATATGGGTTTTAAAGATACGCTCCAAATCGCGGGTAAAATGGGTAAACTCAACGTTTTGGATTGGAAATTTGATTTAAATAACCGATATAATGTATGGTCGGGGCTTATTGGGGGCTTTTTTTTACAATTATCTTATTTTGGAACTGACCAATCGCAAGTAGGGAGATATTTATCTGGTGAATCCGTGGGCGAAAGCCGCTTGGGTTTATTGATGAATGGCATTTTAAAAATTCCGATGCAATTTTTCATTTTGATGGTTGGTGCATTGGTTTTTGTGTTTTATCAATTCGAGCAACCGCCCTTATTTTTTAATAAAACGGAATTGGCGAAGGTAGAACAGACCCCTCAGTATTCCGACATTTTAGACCGCAATACTAAGTTATTTGAACAAAAAGAAGTGGTCGTAGCTAACTTAGTTACGGCTTTAAAATCTGATAATTCGCCTCAAGTCACAACACTAACGCAGGAAGTGCAATCCCTCAATAAACAAACGGATGGTTTGAGAAAAGAGGTGAAAGACTTGATGAAAAAGAGCAACCCAGCCGCTGATGTCAACGATACCAATTATATCTTTTTATCCTTTGTGACGAAGTATTTACCCGTCGGTTTGGTAGGTCTTTTGATAGCGGTTATCCTTTTAGCTTCGATGGGTTCGATGGCTTCGGCTTTCAGTTCTTTGACTTCATGTACGGTCGTAGATATTTATAAAAGACTGATAAATCCTGATGCCACCGAAAAGCATTATTTCCTTTTTTCACGTTGGTCAACTCTTGGATGGGGCATTTTTTGCATTATTGTTGCCCAATTTACTTCTAATATTGGTAGTTTAATTGAAGCTGTCAACATATTGGGTTCATGGTTTTACGGCACCATTTTAGGGGTTTTTATCGTGGCTTTTTACATGAAAAACATCAAGGGCGATGCAGTCTTTTGGGGTGCAATATTGGCCGAAGTCTTCGTTATTTATTCATGGTGGATAGATTTGACGGCTTTCCTTTGGCTCAATTTAATAGGCTGTGTATTGGTGATTTTGTTTTCATCGGTGTTTAACCTTTTTAATAAAAAGGAAATTACAACTGATATAAAATAGCTAATTTCGGATATGAGCATAATTATATAATATTTTTCACTAAAACTTTCCAAAAGTTCTAAACTTTTGGAAAGTTGATATGACCAATCAACAAAGCTGCAACAACCTTCAAAAGTTATTGCAGCTTTTTTATACCCCTCAGTAAAAAGCGAATTTTAAGCCTTTTTTAATCATTTTATTCTTAAAATATTAGAAATCATAAGAAAATCTCTCTAAGTTTATGTCCATTAGACTATCCGTAAAACTACCATAAAAATGAAAACCATAGAAAACGAAATCAAAAATCTCATTGGCGCTAATAAAATCAAGGAAGCCATTTCTAAAATGGTGGATTATGTGGCTGATAAAGATTCTGAACTGCAAAACAGTTTAATTCTCCTCAGTTCGCAACTGCAAAGTATTCAAAGTTTGATGCGTCAAGAATTAATCAAGCTCGATGAATACAATCAAAACGTTTCTAAAATTAGCTTTTCGGCATTATCTGTCTGTGACCAACTCATTGAACAAGGTTATTTTGACCAAGAACCTACAAGTACAGTTCAAAATGAGGTAGCTATAAAAATTCTTTTTTTAAGTGCAGCTCCCGTAGATGGGCCTCCTTTGAAAATTGGTAATGAGTACTTGGACATAAGACGTAATTTAAGGAAAAGTAAGATAAAATATAGAGTCATGGAAGATTTGGACGTGGATTTGGATACTTTTTTAGAGACGATTTGGGTTGAAAAACCGAGCATTATTCACTTTGCGGGGCTTTCGGATGCTAACGGGATTATATTGAATGATAAAAATAAAAAGATGAATGTTATATTCTATGATTATTTGGCATCTACTTTCAAGCTTTTTCGTGAAAACACCAAATGTGTAATTTTTAATGCAGGTCATTCTCAAAATTTTATAAAAGAGATTTCTGAAACAATTCCCTACGTTATTGGTGTTAAATGCGTTGATATTTTAGATGATGATGCCATCGCATTCACCAATGGATTTTACACTTCTTTAGCTTTTGAGGAGGATTACGAAAAAGCGTACCTTATGGGTCTGCATAATCTGCAAAATCAGAAACCCAATTCGCCAAATCCTTACGTTTTTTTTAATAAATCAGTCCCATACATCCATGAATCGGATAAGGAGGATGTACCCGTTATTGAAAATTCATGCGAGAAACCTGTGAAGGGTCATCAATCTAAAAAATAGAACTTTTACCTTAAAAAAAGATGAAAAAGATAAATATTGAAGAAAAACTTGCCCTTTTCAATGATTATTGGAATCCCAGAATCGTGGGAGAATTGAATGGTCAGCACGTGAAATTGGTAAAGTTTCAAGGCGAATTCGTGTGGCACAAACACGATAATGAGGACGAAATGTTCTACGTTTTAAAAGGCGAATTCAATATGGAATTGTGCGATAAAACCATTTTAATAAAAGAAAATGAGTTTTTCATAGTCCCCAAAGGCATAGAACATCGACCCGTTGCGGAAAAAGAAGTATCCATTATGCTTTTTGAACCTGCTACAACGTTGAACACAGGCAATACAAAAGGAGAATTGACTAAGGAGTATTTGGAGAAAATTTAGAAGAACACAAAGTTTCAAATTCAACTATAACCCCTCAGTATAAAAGCTTCAAAAGCTATTTTATATCGCATTTAATTAGTCGTTTAAAATATTAAAATTCATGCATCATCCATCATTTCGTACCTTAATTTTCACCTTTTTGAGTGTCATTTCTATCATTTCACTGAACGCTCAAATCATCACTTCCGCCCAAATTGACAGTGTGGTCGAGAATACGCTCAAAACATTTGATGTGCCAGGCATTGCCGTAGCAGTGGTGAAAGATGGCAAAGTCATCCACGCTAAAGGTTATGGTGTGCGCTCTTTGAATACCAAAGAAAAGGTGACTGAAAACACTTTATTTGGCATTGCTTCCAACAGTAAAGCGTTTACTTCGGCGGCTTTGGGGATGCTGCAAGATGAAGGGAAATTGAGTTACGATGATAAAGTAAGAGATTATATTCCTGAATTTAAAATGTATAATCCCTATGTAACAGAGGAGTTTACGATTCGGGACATGT
This sequence comes from Saprospiraceae bacterium, assembly GCA_031424515.1. Taxonomy (GTDB): domain Bacteria; phylum Bacteroidota; class Bacteroidia; order Chitinophagales; family Saprospiraceae; genus JAAFJT01. The sequence goes on along the minus strand of JANPHO010000478.1, from coordinate 5,877 downwards.
TGACCCATCGGAGTGGTTTGGGCTTGGGTGCGGGTGATTTGATGTTTTGGCCCGACTCCAATAATTTTTTAAAAAAAGATATAATTCATAATTTAAGGTATCTAAAACCAGTCTCCAGTTTTAGGTCAAAATATGATTATGACAACTTAATGTACATCTTGGCGGGTGAAATTATAGCGCGTGTTTCGGGCATGAGTTGGGAAGAATTCATCGATAAGCGCATTTTAAAACCGTTACAAATGACGAGCACAGCACCCTCATTCAGTCGTTTAAAAGATAAATCCAATGTCATTGACCCGCATGCGCCCGTGGATGGAAAAGTGAAAGTTATTCGGAGGGATTGGAACGAAACGGCAAACTCTGCGGGGGGTATTTACAGCAGCGTGGTGGATATGAGCAAATGGATTATCATGCAAATGGACAACGGCAAATACGGCGAAGGCTTGAAACAACAACTTTTCAGCGAAGCCGTGCACGATGACATGTGGACTCCGCAAACCATCCTGCTCGTTAGGGGTAAAAATGCCTATAATACCCATTTTTCAAGTTATGGCTTGGGTTGGGGTTTGAGCGATGTGAAGGGCTATAAACAAGCCACGCACACGGGTGGCTTGGCGGGCATTGTGACGCAAGTGACCATTATTCCAGATATAAAATTGGGTATTATTGTTTTCACCAATCAGCAATCGGGCGCCGCTTTTAACTCCATTACGGCGACCATAAAAGACAGTTATCTGGATGTAAAAGGCTTGGATAGAATCAAAGACAACCATGAGAGAGTCCTTAAAAGTGAAGCCGAAGCCGCAAAAATCACTTCCGAAATTTGGAAAAAAATCGCCGAAGAACAGACAAATACGGCTTCAAAAATGAATTCAAGCACCATTTTAGGTACTTATACCGATAAATGGTTTGGCGACGTGACAGTTTCTGAAAAGAATGGAAAATTATGGTTTGAATCCAAAAGGTCGTTTTTACTATCGGGTGAAATGTTCCCTTACAAAGGTAATACGTACGTCATCAAATGGACGGAACGCAGCATGGACGCCGACGCTTTCGCCATATTCACATTGGATAGCGAAGGCAAAGCCAATGGTTTAAAAATGGAAGCCATTTCTCCGCTGACGGATTTCAGTTTTGATTTTCAGGATTTGGATTTTGTTAGGGCGAAGTAAAAATATGTAATTGAAATTATGATTTACTTTTATTATTATCCTCCAACCTATAAAAAATTTTGTACAATTTTAAAATATTCAAAAAACTACAATTAATAATCAATTAAAATACTTGTATTTATGTTAAAATAAACATAGGTTTGGTTTATAAAATCAATTTTACATGTAGAAAAAATATTTTAATTACAAACGAGAAAGCTTTTTTCAAAGCATAAAAAAATAGTGTATATTTAAAAATGGAAAATCAAAATCAAGAGTTTAAGACATTATTTAATATTAAAATAGAGAATATATCTCCCAATCCTCATAATCCAAGATTAATTTTCGATCCTGATGATCTTAATGAATTAAAAAAATCCATTAGCAAAGTGGGGATTTTAGTGCCTTTGACAGTTTATAAAAATACTAAAAACCACCCTAAAACTCAATATATCCTTTTAGATGGTGAAAGAAGATGGAGATGTTCAAAAGAACTTGGTATCGAAACTGTTCCAGCCAATATTATTGATGAACCATCAGATGATACTCAGAATATACTCTATATGTTCAATATACACCATTTTAGGAAAGAATGGGCTTTGTTTCCAACTGCTTTAAAATTGGAAGTTGTTATGAAAAAAATTGGGAATGATCAAGAAAGTGTTCTATCTGAATTTACTGGTGTTAGTCGTTCAATGATTAGACGATGTAAAACTCTATTATGGTATCCATTAAAATATAGAGATACTCTAATGGAGAAGGGTGGTAAAATATCTACAGATTTTTTCATTGAATTGTACCCAATTGCTTATAGGTTAAGCAGCGAAGATGGATTTGATTTCCCCAAAGGCGTAGAGGCATTTGTAGACAAAGTTATGGATAAATTTAAAGCACAAAAAAAAATATACGATGTAAAAGAATTCAGAGAAATTAGAAAAGCAATGGGATATTTTGAAAATACTAATCAATTCTCTGATTTTAAAAAACTCATAAATAATTTTACTGATAACCCAGAAACAGGATTAGAGGCATTTAGTACTCCAGAAGTTGAGGATGACAGGAATAGAAAGAACATATTTAAATATGTAAGTTATTTAAATTCATCATTGAACGATATTAATCCTGATTTAATTAGTGATTTATATTTTCTAGATCAACTTAAACAACTTGATAAAGTAATAAAAAAAATAATAGAAGACATAGAATAAGTTATGAAAGCACTAATGGAGAAAATAGAAAAGATATATTTTCTATGGAAAAAAGGGAATGAGCTTGAAATGAAATTTGCTTCATATCAAGGGTATAGACAAAATAGTATAATAGAGTGGAAAAAGCAGACTGGTTTATCATGGTCTATTATTTTCAAATTATTATCCCAATTTGAAATTTATAATGCTCCCAAAATTCGAAATTTAATTAGACAAGTAGTCTTAGATAATGAAAATGTGTTTAATAAACCAAATTGCTATGTTACTGGATTTGGAAATACAGGAAAAAGTGGAGATATAATACTTTATGATTTTTCTCACACAAATCATATAAATCAATCTAAAATTATAAAAAGTTGGGAAATTCAAAGTTTACCGCCCAAGAGTACAATTATTTTCGTTGAAGATATTATAGGAACAGGATCTCAATCTGTAGAATATATAAATGACAAATTGAACCTTCTTCTCTCACCAAGTCATGACCCTTACATATTCAGTTTATGTGCTTCACCAATTGGAATTAGTAATTTAAAAGATAATACAAATTTTAAAGTTATTTATGGTCAATTACTGGAAGAGAAATCTCATCAATTTTATTCTAATGATTGTAAGTACTTTTCAATTAAAGAAAAAGAACAAATAAAAGAGGCAAATAATCTTTTAAAAAGAAGTGGTACTTTTGATTATGATTTAGGCCTTTTGTTAGCATTTTATTTTGCGATACCTAATAATACAATGCCGATTTTTTGGAAAGATAACTACAATTATAAAGATAGTTCTGGAATTGAAAAAAAATGGAAAGCTCTATTGCCAAGACAATTTTGATTGGCAAATAAATTACCCCCTCAGTAAAAACCCCTCCAAAGCGCACTTTGAAGGGGTTTTTCATATAAAAAACGTTAAAAAAGGGATTTAATTCCCTCCCCCAATATTCCCCCCAAAGAAAACTGAATTATAAAAAAGCTTACTTGTACCGAACCAAGTGCTTCTGAAATTGGGGTCATTAGTGAATAAAATGGCTCTGCCTTGCCCTTCATACACCACATTTATCGCCGCCGAACCACTGATGCGTTGTAACGATTGTGGGTGCACATAACCACTCAATAATGGCTTATCGGTGTACATCAATACCGAATTGGCAGCACCGATGGAACGTTCCAAAATGGTGTTATTATTTCTGTAAATAGCCATTGTGCGGTCGGTGTAGCCGTAGCCAATGGGGTTTGTAATATCCAAATTGGCTTCAAAAATGGCACCGCCCGTTTGCTTAGCCCCTTCGGCATCGGCAGCCATATCGTAGTCAATGCGGGGTTTATTGCGGACTGTATCGGGGCGTGGTTCACGGAGTTTTTCATTCGGAAACATCTTGTTTTTAATCGCCCATTCCGTTCCACCTTTCATCAATATCAGCGTATTACCATTGGCTATCCACCCCCTCAGTTTTTGACCAAAAACGGAGTCCAAAGTTGGGTACGCACCGCCTACCATGATGAGGGTATTGTAGCGATTCAGATTCATACGAGCGATATTGCCTACATCAATTTTGGTAATCGGCATACCCACTTTTGTATCCATTAAATGCCAAATTTCACCTGCTTCTGATGCTGCAACGCCTGTACCAACCACCATTGCCACTTGTGGTTTGGTGGGTACAAATGCCGTTGTAGTTCCCAAATCAGGTCCCGATTCGCTGAACCCAGTTGCTGCACTTTCAATCGGCACACCTGTATTTTGACTTATTGAAACGAGTTTTTGATACAACGAATCCAAGCCCATTTTTTGATAACGAGCAGGGATTATGAGCGTTCCGTAGCCATAAGTCTTTGATTTCCCATTGATTTTGATGGTAAAAGGCTTGGATGCCACTTGGGTCATTATCTCATTTTCATGCAATTGATAGAGCAATTTGGGCGCAAAATAATCTGTCCACTCCACCAAATAAGCGTAATTGCTTTTAGTAAAATTCGGCGTTGCTAATTTCAAATCATCGGCTATAATGCGTTTGCCTTTATTGGGTGCGGTTTTCATTTCAGCATAATTCACACCATACGCCAAACCCAAATTCCATGTAGAAGCATCATAAAAAAGGCTGTCTTTATATCCCGAAGTTTGCTTATCAAATATGGAACGAATCATTAAATATTGTGGTTGATTTGTCGGAATTAGAACTGCTTTGCCTGTTTTAAAAGACATACCCCCCTCAGTAATATCGCCTCCAATCGGGTAAAATTCAATATTATGGTGCAAAAGCATATCCCAAAACAAGCGATTTTTACCTGCATCGTTGGCATCACCGACGATATAGGCTTTTGTGGCTGATTTTTGACCTGCTGACACAGCATCCACATAGAAATTATGCTGATGTTTTAACAGATATTCTCTTTCATCTACGGAAGCCCGAACAGTTGCCAAAGCACTCACCAAATGATTGCGAATGGTAAAAGCAAACGTCAACAAACCATGTCGGCTTTCCTGCGCATGACCCCGTGAACTCGCTTGCTCAAATAGCAAACCTAAGCCGCCTTGCATATCGGGATAACTTGAGCCATAGCCTGGGTAAAAATTATCAAACAACTCTTTTGTACCGTACAAAGAACCAATTTCATTCAAAGCAGCTTCAAAATAAGGGGCAAAACGCATATTTAAATCTCTGTAAACCGACTTTGGTACAAGGTCATTTTCAGCATTGGACTTCGTTGGCTCAAAGAAAAAATTGGCATTTGTACCCATTTCATGGTGGTCAGTCACTACATTGGGCAACCATTGGTGGTAATATTTTAAGCGGTTGCGGCTTTCCACTTGCTGCACTAAATACCAATCCCGATTCAAATCGAAATAATAATGATTGAAACGCCCGCCAGGCCAGACTTCATTGTGTTCTGTATCGTTGGGGTCTGCCACATTTGGAAGCCCTTTTTTACTGTTCGCCCAATGCGAGTGGCGGTCACGTCCATCGGGATTAATGCTTGGTTCGAGTATAATAACAGCATTTTTAAGCCATTTTTGAGCTTCTTCATCTTCGGAAGCTACCAAATAATAGGCTGTCAAAATTGCCGCTTCACCACCCGAAGGCTCGTTGCCGTGTACATTATAGCCCAGCCAAGTGAACACAGGCATATTTTTAACGTCGGGCATCGGCTTAGTGGGGTCACAAAGGTCGAGGTGCTCTTTGCGGAGGGTTTCCAATTTTGCCATATTTTCAGAGCTTGAAATAATGACACTAATTTGGTCACGGTGTTCATTGGTTTCACCGAAAGTTTTCACCGTAATTTTATCCGACAAGCGATCGAGTTCTTTCATGTATTCCACCATTTTGTCGTGGCGGGTATGGTGAGAACCGATGGCGTATCCGAAAAATTGTTCAGGTGAAGGAATGTTCGGATTGAGTTTTTTATTGGGTAAAAAATAGGGGTTTTGACTCGATATTTGAGTAAAAAAAAGAAAAGAAAAGGCAATAGTGAGTAGTCTTGTCATGTGAAATTGGTTTTAATGAATGATATTTTCAATGGTGAAAATAG
>JANPHO010000477.1:0-14571 GCA_031424515.1 Saprospiraceae bacterium | reverse complement strand
TGCTTTCAAAGGACAAACGGCTATTTTGTTCTCCAGCAATCAAAAAGCGCCTGCTAAGCTTATCGAGGATTTCAGAAAGGAAAATTCCACTGAAAGACCTGGATTTAAAGGTGCTTGGATTGATAGTTCAGTGTTCATCGGTGAAGATCAACTCGAAACTTTGAAGAAACTCAAGTCTCGCGAAGAACTTATTGGCGAAGTTATCGGATTACTTCAATCTCCTGCGAAGAACGTTATTGGTGCTCTACAATCAAGCAGTTCAAAACTTGCTGGATTGGTTAAAGCACTTGAAGAGCGTGCTGCGTAAGATTATAATTGAAAAGCACACCCCCTCAGTATCAAGAGTTCGAAATACTGATTTTGGCGGGTTTTTCAATCAAAAAATTTATTATTAAAATTCATTTCGTAAATTATTAAAATTAAAATACAATGGCTGATATCAAAGCTTTGGCTGAACAATTAGTAAATTTGACTGTAAAGCAAGTAAACGAACTTGCTGCAATTTTGAAAGACGATTACGGCATTGAGCCAGCTGCTGCTGCTGCTGTAATGGTTGCTGGTCCTGCAGGTGGTGGCGAAGCTGCTGCTGTTGCTGAGAAGACAGAATTCGACGTAATTCTTCAATCAGGTGGTGCTAACAAACTTAACGTTGTTAAGGAAGTTAAAAACCTTTTAGGCTTAGGCTTGAAAGAAGCTAAGGATTTAGTTGACGCTGCTCCTTCAACTTTGAAAACTGCTGTTAGCAAGGACGAAGCTAATAACATCAAAGGTGTTTTAGAAGGTGCTGGTGCACAAGTTGAAATTAAGTAATTTCTAATCGGTCTAACCGATTGAATGATATATTTCAGGCTCAGGTAGCGATTGCTACTTGAGCCTTTTTTGTTTTTGAAACTATCTATATTAAAAATAGATTTTATAAACACCTTTAAGAGTAAGAACTTTGTCAAACATTTACGATATTTGCTTTGAAAATAAAAGTTTGGATGTCATCAGTAAAACCTAAAAAGCTCTTAAAATTCACACTTTTTCTTTTAAAACCTTGATTATCAAGGTTTTAATACCCTAATAAACTATGAATAACCTACTCTAATTCGATGCTTCAACGATTTATTTACATATTAATAACTCTTGTATTGGTGATTAAAATAGCCGGATTTTTTCCGTTATATAAAATCAAGCAATGGGATATTCGTGAAAATATCGAAATGATGATTGAAAAACACATATTTAATGAGCCTTTAACTCAAATTTCTATTTCTACTGTAAATGTGAAAAACTTGAAATGGGAGCGAGAAGGAAAAGAGTTTTGGTACGAAGGTAAATTATATGATATAGTTCGTTCTGAAATTCAGAATGAAATGACGAATTACTATTGTATCCAAGATACAGCTGAAACTGAATTGAGTTTTGAACTCCAAGAATCAATCAATAAACAAAGCGATACTTCCAATACAGATGAAACCTCAATAATTGACTTTTTTAAAAAAGTCGTTAAAATATATTATCCCAGTAATCTTAATCAAGTTGAGGATATTAATTGGACAATTATACCCGATAAAAGGCTTGATTTTATATCATTTCCAAGTTTTTACCAGTCTATTTACCTTCAATGTTTAAAGCCACCACCCAAATCGGCCTGAACTTTTTCTTCTATTTTAAATAGTATTTTATGTCTTAAAATAGGTCATTTACTGAGGGGTACTGCCTTTCGTAAAGCCACTATTGCATATATTCTATTTAAAAATACACATTATTTATTTCCATTTTATTGTATTAGGCTTTATGAGTTGCTCCAACTTGTATGCCTTATCCTGCTTTATTTAATTCAAAATTATGATGCTGTACCTACGTGGCCACAGTATTTCAATCAATCTATCATGAAAAAAATATTAATTATTGTTATATATATATCCTTGTTTTCTAATGTCTTAATAGCTCAAATAACAGATACCCTTACTGATAAACAATTGGAAACTGTCGTGATTTCTGTCAATAAAGTAGCTGAGAATAAACGCTTTGTGGCACAACCCGTTCACATTTTGACAGCTAATAGAATCGCTCAAGTCAATGCTCAAACGACTGCTGATTTGTTGCAACAATCGGGCGCGGTGTTGGTACAGCGGAGTCAACAAGGCGGAGGCAGTCCTATACTGAGGGGGTTCGAATCGAGTCGTGTTTTATTGGTTATTGACGGGGTTCGGATGAATAATCTGATTTATCGGGCTGGTCATTTACAAAATGTGATGACTACCGACCAAAGTATTTTAGACCGTTTAGAGATATTACAAGGTCCTTCTTCCACGGTTTACGGCTCGGATGCTTTGGGCGGAGTGGTGCATTTACACACTAAAAACCCGATTTTAGATAAAATTGGAGGTAATGCCTACGTTCGTTACGGTTCTGCGAATAATGAAAAAACGGCTCATGCTGATTTTAATATTGGCTTGAAAAATTTCGGCTCGCTCACGTCTTTTACCTACAGTGATTTTGGCGATTTAAGAATGGGTAAAAAGGCGCAAACTTTAGATACTTTATGGGGTTTACGAAAGAATTATCAGCAATTTATCAATGGAAAAGATTCTTTGGTGAAAAATGACGACCCATATATTCAAAAGTTCAGCGGCTACAAACAGTACGATTTTTTACAAAAATTTCTTTTAAAAACAAGTGAAAACGTTTCCCACGTTCTTAATATTCAATATTCCACCACTTCAAATTTACCCCGTTATGACCGTTTGACGGATCCAAAAGGGGCGGGATTAAACCAAGGCGATTGGTATTATGGGCCACAACAGCGTTTATTGGCTTCTTATGCTTTAGATGTTCAGAATCTCGGTTTTTTCAATAATATGAAACTGAATGTGAATTATCAAGACATTCAGGAAAGCCGTTATACGCGCGGATTTGGTGGTGCAAATCGCACAGGTCGTGTAGAGGATGTATCCGTTTTGGGTGCAACGCTTGATTTTCAACGTAAAAATGACGTTCATGACTTGCGTATGGGGCTCGATTTTCAATACGGAACCGTTAAATCTACTGCTTCGGCAGTCAATGTAACTACTGGTGCGGTCACGGCTGCTTCAACCCGCTATCCAGATGGCGATAACAACCAATCCAATATTGCAGCTTATGCTACCCACACGTGGAAAATTACTGAGGGGTTGACGCTGAATGATGGTGTTCGATTGGCAAAGATTAATCAAAAATCAACTTTTGTGAGTCAAACGTTTTATAAATTTCCTTTCACCGAAGCTAAACAAGACGTCTTGGGTTGGAGCGGGAACATTGGTTTAATCTACGAACCTATCAAAGCCATTCGAGCGACTATACTGGGTTCCACGGGTTATCGAGTGCCGAATGTAGATGATTTGACTAAAATATTTGATACTAAAAAAGGCTCGGTGGTGATTCCAAATGCGGATATCAAGCCTGAAAAGACCTATAATTTGGATTTCGGTTTGGCTTTTAATTTATCTGATAAAGTTGTATGGGAAAATAATTTTTTCACTACGGCTTATCGCGATGCCATTGTGGTAGGCAGATTTCAATACAATGGGCAGGATTCTATTTTATATGATGGCGTAAAAAGTGCTGTTTTTGCACCACAAAATGAGCAAAAAGCCTCAATTTTAGGTTTTTCAACGGGGTTGAAAGCAACTATTACTGAGGGGGTAACATTGACAGCTTCGTATAATTATACAAAGGGTAGAATCAAATCAAGCGAAGGAAAAGAGACACCGCTTGACCATATTCCGCCTTCTTTTGGTCGTTTGGGTCTGCAATACGCTAAAAACAAATTAAATGCTGAGTTTTCTATCAACTATAATGGGTGGAAACGCATCGCTGATTATTTGCTCAATGCCGAAGACAATGAAGCTTATGCCACTAAAGACGGTATGCCTTCATGGTGGACGATGAATATTCGAGCGAGTTATGAGGTTGCAAATGGCTTAAAAGTGCAGGCTGGGGTTGAAAATATTGCGGATATCCAATACCGAGTATTCGCTTCTGGAATCCATGCGGCTGGGCGAAATGTTTATGGTACTTTGCGTTATAGTTTTTAAGTTTATTTCATTACCACATAAGGTACAAAGAGACACATAGTTAATTTAGTCTTTGTGTTTCTATGTGCCTTGTGTGGTAAAAAAAAGCATATTACAGTGAATAAAAGCCATATTTTAAGTATATTTTACCTTTTTATTGTCTTTTCGATAACTGCTCAAAATCGAAAATATACTTTTCAACGCCCTAAAATGGGTTCGCCTTTTATCATCGTGGCTTATGCAACTGATTCCTTAAAATTGAGTGAAGCGGTCGAAAAAGCGTATCAACGGGTGGATATTTTAAATGCTATTTTTAGTGATTATTTGGAGACGAGTGAAATTAGTCTACTCTCAAAACCGCCATCCAATACATGGCAAAAAGTATCTCCTGATTTAATGAATATGCTTAAAATATCGCAAAAAGCGGCTCAAATGAGTGAAAATGCTTTTGATATTACCGTTGGAAATATTGTGAAAATATGGCGTAAAGCACGGAAAGAAAAGCAATTACCCCCTAAAAAAGACATTGAGTTTGCACTTTCAAAAACAGGTTTTAAGCATATTGAACTGGATACTTTAATTGCTCAAATTCGCCTAAATACTGAGGGGGTGCGTTTAGATTTTGGTGGCATTGTGAAAGGTTACGCCGCGCAGGAAGTGGTGAGAATTTTAAAAGAAGAGGGCCTTAAATATGCGCTTGTGGATGCGGGTGGTGATTTGGCCATGAGTGAAAAACCGCAAAATACTGAGGGGTGGCAAATAGCAGTCAGTTTACCGAATTCTGAGAATCAATTATTACCTCGTTTTTTATCTTTAAAAAATCAAGCGGTGGCCACTTCGGGTGATATGTATAATTTCCTTGAAGTCAATGGAAAACGCTATTCGCACATCGTAAATCCAAAAACAGGCTTGGGTTTGACGCATCAGCGGAATGTAACGATTGTAGCACCCGATGGGGCTTTGGCCGATTGGTTGGCAACGGCGTGCAGTGTTTTGAGTATTAAAAAGGCTTTAAAATTGGTGAAACAGTTCCCGAATACCGATATTTTAATATTAGAAAATAAAAAAGGTCAAATAAAAAAGTGGGAGAGTGGTGGATTTTCCCAGTATTTTTCATCAAATTAGCGGTTTAAATAAAAATCTATATTGTGAAAAAACTATCTAAAATCATCGTTTTATTGGCGGGTTTTCTACCCGTTTCACTTTTTGCCCAACAGAGTTTTAAGGGGTTTGAACAGGCTATTGAAGGGACAACTGTTTCAATAAAAATGACCTCGATTCCTTCGGGCAGTTTTATGATGGGTAGCCCTGAGAAGGAAAAAGGGCGTGAAAAAGACGAATCACCGCAAAAAAATATCAAATTGGACTCTTTTTGGATGTCCACCTACGAAATTACGCACGATCAATATGAATTTTTTATGGACGAAGAAAAAGACAACGCTCCTAAGCCCGATGCCATCACGCGCCCAAGTCCACCGTATATTGATTTCACGTTGGGAATGGGTAAACAAGGGGGCTATCCAGCCAATTCTATGTCTCAATACGGTGCTTTGATGTTTTGTAAATGGCTGTATTATAAAACGGGTGTTTTTTATAGATTACCGACCGAGGCGGAGTGGGAATACGCTTGTCGAGCGGGTTCTACAACAGCTTATCCCTTTGGAAAAGACGCTAAACAGTTGGCTGAGTACGGTTGGTTTTCTAAAAATAGTGGTGAAAAATATCATAAAGTAGGGGAGTTGAAGCCCAATGCATGGGGCTTGTATGATATGCTCGGCAATGTACAAGAGTGGACTTTAGACCAATACAAAGCTGATTATTTGGCCACGGTTAAAGAAGACAACCCCTCAGTATTACCGACTTCTCGGCATCCCAAAACCTTGAAAGGCGGTTCCTTCAGGGATAAAGAGACGGATTTACGCCCCGCTAATCGCATTGAAGCTGATTTGATTTGGAATCGCCGTGACCCTCAAATACCTAAAAGTAAGTGGTGGAATGCTGATGCGCCTTTCGTGGGTTTTAGAATTGTTAAACCTGCAAAACAACCGAGTAAAGAGGAAGTGGAGGCATTTTTTAAATTGTATTTGAATTGAGAGTTTTTTTACCACATAAGGCACATTAGTTTGGTTACATAGGACACATAGGTTTTTTCGCTTAAAATCTATGTGTCCTATGTAACCAAACTAATGTGCCTTATGTGGTAAAAAAATAAACCATCATTTCATTAAAGTAAAATCTCCGCCTATCACGCTGTCTTCATCTTGACCTTTCAAGTTTCGGAAAGTGACTTTTAAGTAATACACAAAAACATCGTTGCTCATTATTCTACCGTTTATTTTTCCATCCCAACCCTGATTGATATCAGTTGTTGTAAAAATAGGGTTGCCCCAGCGCGTGAAAATCTGAAAAACGTAGGATTTTATCGGAAATTCAGGTTGGAAAAAAGGCTTTATTTCATCATTTTGAGCATCATCATTGGGTGAAAAAGCATTGGGTACAAATGGCTTAAATGTGGGACATTTTTTAGTTAAAATATTGATGGTATCGGATACTCGACAGCCGTCGTTGGTTTTTACTTGCACCCAGTATTCACCGTTGTTATTGACGGATAAAGTACCTGTTTTTGAATTATCTGACCATAAAAAGGTACTATTTGGCACTTTTACGGTTAAAATATACGGCTCACTATCGCAAATAGTGGTATCTACGCCCAAGCTGAACTGAGGGGGTATAGCAAAAGTCACTTTTATGGAATCCGAAAAAACACAGCCCAATCGGGTGGCTCTTGCGCCGTATGTATTGGTGGTACTGACTTTTAAAATGGCATTGGTAGAGCCAGTTTGCCAAAGGTAAGTGGCATCGTTTACCTTTATAGCCAAATCCAAAGTTTCACCCCTGCATAAGGCGGTATCATTTCCTAAGTTAAAACGAGGTAACTCCGTGACGCTGACGACAACGCTATCCTTTCGGACACAACCTTTCAAACTGGCTGATAAAAAGTATTTGCCCGCTTTGGACACGTTGAATGTTGAACCCGTTGAGCCATCTTGCCATTTGAATTTATCGCCGTTGCTATTGGATTTTAATATATAAGTTGTTGATTCACATATAGTTGTGTCGTTGCCAAGTTCTAAAGTAGGTGGTGGAGTGTAAGCGATATTGATGCTATCGGATTTTTCACAACCATTCAGATTTACAATAACTTTATAGCTATTGGCTGAATTTACGTTAAAAGTAGGGCTTGTCGTATTGTTTTGCCAGCGATAAGTTGAGCCCGTTTGAGCCGTGGCGTTGAGGGTCAAAATATCGTTATCGCAGAGGGTGGTATCATTGCCCAAATCAAATTTAGGCGAGGGTTTATAAGCCACTTGAATGGAATCTGTTGCACTACAATTGGCAACTGTGGCTTTAACTTTGAATAAACCCGCGCTCAGCACCACAAAATCTTGATTGCGCGAGCCATCTTGCCATTGAAAAGTGGCGTTCGGTAAAATGGGTTTAAGTCGAAGCGTTTGACCTTCACAAAGGGTTGTATCTTTTCCCAAATCAAAACTGCCAGGGTCAACGTAAGCGATGACGACTGAATCCCTTATTTTACAAGCATTTGTACTCACTTCAAGCCAATAAATGCCGGATTTATTGACCAAATACTGAGGGGTAGTCGTACCGTCTTGCCATCTGAAATTGGCGCCATTGATATTGAAATTATAGTTTAAAGTTTGACCAATGCACAATGTTGTGTCTTTTCCTAAGCTAAAAGAAGCACCGCTAACGTAGGCAACTTTGATGGAATCCTCGGCTTTACACCCTTTTATATTGATTTCTCCTTTAAAAGTACCCGCTTGAGTGACCAAATACTGAGGGGTCGTTTTACCATCCTGCCATGTGTAAGTGGCGTTGGTAATAGTGGGTAATTTGAGTGTGACGGTTTGATTATTACATAAAACGGTGTCTTTTCCTAAATCAAAAACGGGGGTAATTATTTGCTCAATTTTAACAGTATCCCTAATCACGCAGCTATTGCCGAAGGTAACTTCCGCCCGATATTCGCCGGGGGTTGTGATTGTTATGGAGGACGTTGTTGCGCCTGTGCTCCATCGGTAGGACGCAGTGGTGGAGGCATAGGCTTTTAATTCATAGGTATTGAAATTACAAAATGCCGTGTCAATGCCCAAAAAGCCCGTTTCTTTATAGGATGGTGCGCCTTGGAAGAGCCAACCTATGTTGGAATTGCCGACATTGGTGGAGTGCGTGCCCGCGTAAAAAGTTAGGCTGCCCTCTGCCTTTTGGTCACTCATTTGAACAAAATCAGCCAAAAGCACACCACTATCCATTCGGACACTCGCTTTTTGACCCGATTGCAGCGATTGCAAGCGAATGGATTCACAGTTATTGCCAATCAATTGAAAATATTTCCGAACAGTTTGGATATAATTAGAGCCAAAGGAATAAGTTTTACCTGCCGAGCAAATCAGAGAATCACCCAGTGTACCGTACCAAATTTCACCATTGCCATAAAAGTGGATTTTATTATAGTTAATGGCGGTGTAAAAAGAGATGATTCGGCTGTTGGTAGCCGCTGGATTATTGAAAATAAGGTTGTAAATACTGAGGGGTGCTTTGTTAGTGTAATTAAAACCACCCGATGCCGCTTCCACTTGGATAGTAGATTTTCCGGCATCAAATTTTAAATAATCGCTATTTATGTAAAAAACATCGGAATTGGAGGTATTTGTGAAACCCGTGGTAATTCTCACCAATGAATTATCCAAACGCACCGTCAAAGTATCTGATTCTCTATTATAAATACTTATTGAATATTTTAACGTTATTGGATGGCTTTGCGTAACGATGCCACCGTGATTGATATAAAAATATTGAGATTTGAATTGACTATTTAATGTACCAATGCCCCGACCGTTAAAAGTAGTTGAGAATGGTTCGATTTCTTCCATCTGAACAGTGTAAGCGTTATCGCTCATAAAAGTCAAATATGTGCTACTGGGCGCAGTCATGGCAGGGATAAAACGCAAATTACCGTAGATGAAAAGATTATAAAAGTTAAATTGGGGATTGAAACGAGCTCCCGTCCAATCCATACTTTTGCAATTTTGAAGATAACCGTAGTTTATGCCCACTTGATTTTGTACAAAGACTCTTTGTCCCGCAGCTTTGAATGAGTTGGCATCAAAAAATACATCGTCTTCGGGTGTGGGAATGCATGCGCCACCCGTACCACCGCTTGCGAGCGACCAATGCAAAGGGTCAAACCAATCGCCGGTACCACCGACCCAATAAAGCGTTCGGGCATTGTCTTTTCGGATAATCCAACCCGTAACAATTCCGACACCTCTGGCGTTGTTCGCCACCATTTTACCCTCGGCTTTGATATCTTGAATAATGACATTGTTGACCACCACAGAATCGGTATTTGCACTAAAAATAACGTCACCGATAGTACCCGTATTTTTTCGAATTATAGACTTAGTGGTATTACAACCTTGAGCCGTTTGGATAACTTTTACTTTTATGGTCGCATTAAGTGGCGTGATAGAACTGTAAGTGGCATCACTGAATGCGTTATCCGAATTTTGAATAAAAATAATCGTATCAACCGTCATACTTCCCGTTACATAAGTGCGGGCTGAGGTAAAGCGCACTTTATTGAATTTCAATTCTACCTCATTTCTATACGTATAAAGTGCTTGAATAGCGCCTTTAAAAGTCAAATTATAGAAAGTCAAAGCACCTTTTCCATCAATCCAAACGGAACCTGATTCAAAATTGGTGGTAATTTCTGAACGGCCTGCATCAAGGGTCAAATTATCAGCGAATAGATATATTGAATTGGGATTTATATAGGTATTAAAACATTCAATCAATGAGTTTCCAAAAGTCCAACTGCGTTTAAGTTTTGTTTCACTTCTGAAAAACTTACAGCGTACGTATTGGTCGTTGGTATTCCAAGAACCTTTATTTAAACGTATCGCCTCGCGTGTTCTAAGTTCCCCCCTCAGTATCCAGCCGCCATCACCGTTAAAAAGTACATCATTGAGTAGTTCTTTCCCCTCTGTTTGAATAGCTAAATTAGGTAAATCGCCTTCAAAATGCATCTTTCCATTAAATTGCCAATCCATACCCGCAATGAGCGTAAAAGACCCATAAACGTGCAGATTATTGACAGCATCGCCGCCCATGCCCGAGCCATTGAGCGCATTATTCCAAGTCATATTTTTGCAAAAAGCGTCTTCCACGTTTATATTTGCTTTCTGAGCAGCAGCACTGAAAGAGTTTTGGTCAAAAACGACGTCATCTTTAGCCGTGGGCAAACACGCACCGCCTACGCCACCGCTTGTGGTTGACCAATGCGCCACATCTTCCCAATTCCCGTTGCCTGCTACCCAATAGAGCGTTTGAGCCGTTTTTTCGGTAATGTTCCAACCCGTTGTGATGCCTATTTTAACGGAATTATTGGCGGTAAAAGTGCCACCACCCGTCGAAGCAATGTCTTTTAAAGTGACAAAATTAGCCGTGATATTGCCCGAAGAACTCAATGTGGCGGGCGCGCCTGCATCTACACTTTTAAGTAAAATGGTGGTGGTACAAGTGCCTGTTGCACTCAAACTACCGATATTGAAGGTTTTACTGCTTTCAAATTCATAACTTTTACCGCTTGAAAGTACGAGGTTATTGATGGTCATGGGGTTGGTCAAAACTTTACCGTTTGAGCCAAACCGAGCCGTACCTATTGTCGTCACAGCATTTGAATTATTTTGTAAAATACTATTACCCGACGTTGCTGAAAATCGTATTTCATTGATAAAAACGGGGTTGATGGCTCCTTGATAAGCAAATTCTCCCACCCGAACCCAAGCTGAAGGAGATGTACACACAATACTATGCGTACCGCCAGTCACGGTTTTAGTCCGCCACGGTTCTATTAAAAAAGTATAATAATTGTAGCCAAGCGTATAGTGAAATGCACCACTTAGAGTTACCGTCGAATTACCCAAATCCAACGTACCGGATGTTCCACAGTTGGCAATTACACGATTGGCATTTACAGCTTGGCTGTTGGTTTTCAGAATACCATTTTTTAAAACTAAATTACTATCTATGGATATGGCATCTTGAAAAATCCATTCGCCGCCTGTATTATCAAAAGTGAGGTTTTTTGAAAATTTTTGACCAGCTGTCGTTAATGAATTGCCCGTAGAAGCTCCTTGAAAAGTTACATCTCCCACGAACTCAAAACGCATACCTGCCACTAGTGTCATTGAGCCATAAGAGACTATGGCAGCCGTTATGGGGCCCCTCAGTATTGGCGTGTTTGAAACGCCCGTCCAAGTCATATTTTTACAAAAAGCCGTCGAAACATTGATGGTTACGACTTGGTTGGCGGCATTAAAAGAGTTGGCATCGAAAATAACGTTATCATTGGCAGTGGGTATTTGAGGGTGTTTTACCGTACCACCCGACGTGGTTGCCCAATGATCCAACTCCGCCCAATTACCCGCGCCACCTACCCAATAGTAATCGGCAGCATAAACTTTGGGCGCGCTAAGTAAAGTGAAAACGAGTAAAAAGGAAATATTGGAGTATAATAAATGTATGAATTTGCTTTTCATTAGGTTTGTTTTTTCACTGAATTATTCAATTATTCAAAAATAAGAGTATTTCCATTAAAAATGAAAGTAAATAAAGGAGAAATTGGGTTGTTTTTTAAATAAATGACAAAAACAAATAAATTACGTTTCGCCCGCATGGCATCCCATGATTCTTTTTGATTTTTTTACAAGTTGAAAATTTGATATTTTAAAATAAAAAAGGTCAAATAAAAGGTGGTTGGATGGTAGTTTTTCAGATTTTTTATTGAAATTAGCACTTTGAAAAATAACGACCTCGGTTTTTCAATTTTTAAAAACATTAAATTCTAACTCATTCAAAACAAGTAATTTATCATGAAAAGAACACTTATTGTTATCTTAAACTGCATCATTTTTTTTAGCCTAAAAGCACAAGACACTAATTATGTCAACTTAGTAGAAAAAGCATTTAAGGAATTAGAATCAAATAATTGTGAGTCGTGTTTGAGAACCTACGAAACTGCTTTTAAAATTTCCCAACACAGAATTTTAAGTTGTTTAAGGGCTTCACTTTGCGCTTTTGAATGTAAAAATGACAGTGCATTTAGGTATCATTTGGATTTTGCCTTGAAAAAAGATGCAGGTGTTGTGGAACAAATCTTGGAAGATAAAAATTACCATGAATTTGATAAATATAGAAATACTGCCTTTTTTACAACTGCAAATGACGCCATTAAAGAAGCTAATAAAAGGGAAGTAGATTCCAAAGATTATGATGCAGCTTTAAGAGAAGAATTAAAACTAATTGAGAAAGATGACCAAGAATTAAGACTTCTTTTAGAAGATGAAACGATTCCTCAAGAAAAGAAAAATGGAATTTGGCCTCAAATTACAATTTTGGATTCCTTAAATCTGATTAAAATTGGGCGAATATTAGATAAATATGGTTATCCAGGTAAAAGCAAAGTTGGGGCACGTTATTCTGGAACAGCTTTTTTAGTGTTACAACATTCTAACTTAGCTGCGATGAAAAAATACTATAAAATCATTGAACAGGCGGCTAATAAGGGGGAATTTCCAAAATCATATTTTGCTCTTTTTGTGGATAGGGTTAGAATGTTGAGCGGTGAAAAGCAATTGTATGGTACTCAAATAAGAAGTGAAAATCATGGACCAAACTATATGTATGCAATTGAAGATGAAATAAATGTGAATAAACGGCGTGCCGAAATGGGGCTTCCTCCACTTGAGGAATACGCTAAATATTTTAAAATAGATTATAAATTACCGACAACAAAGAATTGATATAATTTTTATTTTATCGAAAAATAATACATAACTCTTTTAAAATCAACGTATTGAATCATGAAAAAGAATTTTTTAAATCGACGTGAATTCGTTAAAAATACGACTATACTGACAGGTGGGCTATTTGCTGCGCCTTTATTTGCTAACCAACGTTTTTTTCCTGCGGGTAAAGATGAAATCAAAATTGCCTTGATTGGTTGCGGTGGTCGTGGCACGGGTGCTGCTGCTCAAGCATTGAGTGTTAAAGAAAACACCAAGCTCGTAGCAATGGCGGATGCTTTCAAAGACCGATTAGATAGTTGTTATAAAAAATTATCGAGTGGAGATGCTGGTGAAGGCAAAGCGGACATCAAATCGCGCGTGCAAGTGCCCGAGGAAAACAAATTTGTGGGTTTTGACGGCTACAAAAAAGCCATGGCATTGGCTGACGTGGTGATTTTGACGACGCCTCCGGGTTTCCGCCCCATGCATTTTGAAGAAGCTGTGAACCAAGGTAAGCAGATTTTTATGGAAAAACCTGTGGCTACAGACCCTGCGGGTATCAAAAGAGTTTTGGAAGCGGCTGAAATTGCTAAATCTAAGAAGTTGAACGTGGTTGTGGGTTTGCAAAGACATTACCAGACGGTGTATCGTGAAATGATGAAACGACTGCACGATGGTAAAATAGGCGACATTACCTCTGGGCAGGTGTGGTGGAATAACGATGGCGTTTGGGTAAACCCACGCAAAGAAGGTCAAACCGAGATGGAATATCAAATGCGTAATTGGTATTATTTCAACTGGCTATGCGGTGACCACATCACAGAGCAGCATATTCATAATATCGACGTGATGAATTGGGCTAAAAAGGGTTATCCTGTGAGAGCACAAGGCATGGGCGGTCGCTCTACGAGGGTGGGTAAGGACTATGGGGAGATATTTGACCATCATTTTGTGGAATTTGAATACGCGGATGGGTCTATTTTAAATAGCCAATGTCGCCACCAAAAAGGCACAATGAGTCGGGTAAATGAGCTTTTGGTCGGAACAAAAGGCTCGGTGGATTTTGGTAAAGGAATTATGAAATCGACAAAAGGGAAAATCATTCACCAACACGATGATAAAAACGACCCTAACCCGTACCAAGTTGAACATGACGAACTGTTCGCAGCAATTGCCAGAGGAGAGTATAAATTTGCGGATGCAGAAAATGGCGCTAAAAGTACCATGACTTCCATTTTAGGGCGCATGGCAACGTATTCGGGTCAGATTGTGGAATGGGATAAAGCGCTCAATTCGGGTATTTCCATCATGCCTACAAAATTTGAATGGGATGCCGATATGCCTTTAAAACCAGGGGCAGACGGCATGTACCCAGCTGCAATTCCAGGGAAAACCAAGTTTTTTGTTTAAAAAAACGGGTTTGTGAAAAACAACCATCCCCTCAGTATCGAACACGTTACTGAGGGGATTTTTTATTTTTTAAATTTTTGAAACCATACACATTTTTTTTAGAGCCACGAATTGACGAATTTCACCTATTTAGATGTTGACAAATTAGAGCGAACCTGCCTGCCGGCAGGCAGGTTGCGCTAATTGATTGCCCTTTCAGGGCAATTTCGTAAAATTCGAGAAAATTTGTCAACATCTAAATA
>JANPHO010000476.1:0-10798 GCA_031424515.1 Saprospiraceae bacterium | reverse complement strand
TTCGACCAATAGTGGCTCTTCAAGTAGTGCCACAAATTAAAATAAACTACCATGCCACCGCTTAGAGCGGTGACATGGAATTGACGAAAAGCAACTACTGAATATGAAGCCACTCCGTTGCCTAATTATCGAAGATGAAATATCCGCAGTTGAATTACTGAAAATGTATATCGAGCGGATGCCCGATGACTTAGCCGTTGTGCAAGCGTGCCACAGTGCGAATGATGCCCAACGTATTTTAAAAAATGAAAAAATAGATTTGATATTCCTCGATATGGAATTATCAGGCCGTATGAACGGGCTTGATTTCTTACAATTCACCGAAGAAGATAATAATCGGCCGCCAGTAATAGTGACCACTGGTAAAAAAGAATATTTACCCGAAAGCTTTGAATACAAGGTAAAAGCCTACCTTTTCAAGCCTTTTTCCTTTGAAACGTTTCATAAAAAGGTAAAAGAAGTATTACCAACTATTGGAGAAACGCCCAAAGAATCGGAAGTTTTAATAAAAGAAAACAGCGATTTTATTTTTATAAAAATTACTGAAAAAGGGCATTCAGTCACTAAAAAGTTAGCTTTTTCTAAGCTCAAATACATTGAAGCCAAAGATAAACAATCGCATTACTACACCGATGACGGGCATAAATGGTCGGTTTGGGATTCTTTAGAAAGCATTTCAAAAGAGATTTTGCCCGAAGGAACGTGTTGTCGAGCGCACGATAAGTGGGTCATTGGCTCTAAAAAATTCATTCAAGAAGCACATTGGACGGATGATTATCTGCTCATGACCGATGCCACAAAAATCCCGATTGGTCAGACCTACAAATCCCATTTGAGGAAGTATTTAGCACCGTAGGGCGAACAAATGTACCCCCCTCAGTAATTTTACTAAAGTGTTTTTCTATATTTGTTAAAAATCATAGAAAAATGAATCGTTACTTATTTATTTTAATTATTGCTGTGGGATTTGCCATGTGCCAAGCACCCACTGCCAGTACTTCATCGAATCCTAAAGATTCAAAATCGGCAGTTGGGAACGCAATGGCCACTTTCAAAACCTACTGTACAGGTTGCCACGGCGACAATGCGGAAGTATTTGTGGATAGAAAATGGAAACACGGCAGCACCAGACCTGAGATTATAAAAAGTGTAACAACAGGTTACACCGACAATGGGATGCCCGCTTGGGGGGCGGCATTGAAGCCGCAACAAATCGAGGAACTGGGGGATTATATCATGGCAGCTATCGAAAGGAATAAAACTTTTGAATCCAGTGAAAAACTCGTTTCCAATATTTTTCAATGCGCAGACATGAAAATCCGCTTGGATACGGTGGCTTTTGGGACTAAAAACCCGTGGGGTATGACTTTTTTACCCGATGGCGACATGATTTTCACTGACCGTGAAGGCGGTATTTATAAAGTAGATAAAACAGGTACTAAAACGCTCGTCACGGGTGGACCTAAAGTATTAGCAGAGGGGCAAGGCGGCTTGTTGGATGTGCAATTGCATCCAGAATTTGAAAAAAATCAATTCATTTATTTCTCTTACTCTAAGTTTAAGGACTCGTCTGGAACAGTTCTGTCCACAACTGCAGTTATGCGAGCGAAACTCGTAGGCAATCTTTTAACAGACCAAAAGGATATTTTCATTGCTCAACCATATACCAAAACGAGATACCATTACGGTAGCCGTTTGGAGTTTGATACCCATGGTTATCTCTATGTTTCAGTAGGCGATAGAGGGCAGCACGTACCCCTTTTTCCCCAAAAATTAGATAATGACTGCGGTAAAATACACCGTATTTTGGATGATGGTGGTATCCCTGCCGATAATCCATTCGTAAAAACAACGGGTGCACACGCCTCAATTTGGTCGTATGGACACCGCAACCCGCAAGGAATTGCCCTTAATCCTGCGAATGGTGAACTTTGGGAAAATGAGCATGGACCGCGTGGTGGCGATGAAATCAACATTCCAGAAAAGGGTAAAAATTATGGCTGGCCTTCCATTAGCTATGGCATCAATTACGATGGAACAGTTATGACACCCAATACAAAAATGGCGGGCATGGAACAACCTGTCACTTATTGGGTGCCTTCCATAGCACCGAGTGGTATGCTTTTCGTCAATAGCGACCGTTATAAGGCTTGGAAAGGGCAGGTATTAGTGGGTTCATTGCGCTTCAAATATTTGGATTTATGTAAATTACAAGGCAACAAAGTCACTAAACAAGAGACTTTATTTAAAAATATCGGTCGCCTAAGAGCCGTGGAAATGGGCAGAGATGGCTTTATTTATATAGCTGTAGAAGACCCTGGATATATTTTTAGATTGGTGCCGATGTAGGGATGAGGATGTGAATATTTGAGGATTTGAGGATTTGAAATCACGCTTTCAAATCCTCAAATTTTCAAATTTTTGCATCTTCAATAATTGCGATTATGTTTATTTAAGAATATCCGAAGGATTTGAGAGTATGATTTCGCTTCCTCAAATCCCCAATTATTTATATCCTCAGCAATTGAAATTTTGTACTAACTTTTAAACTAACAACAAGAATGAAATCAATTCAAAAACTGAACTTGCTTTTTGCAGGTTTGGCTTGCCTATTCTGGGCTGTTGCTTGTAAACCATCAAGCGATAAAAAAGCGGATAAAAATACTGCTTCCGCTGACCCCTCAGTATCTAACACGTCAATAGACAAAAAATGGTGGAAAGAAGCCGTGGTTTATCAAATCTATCCCCGCAGTTTTAAAGACAGCGATGGCGATGGTGTGGGTGATATCAAAGGCATTATTTCAAAACTAGACTACGTCAAAAGCCTTGGAATTGATATGGTTTGGCTAAATCCAGTTTACTCTTCGCCGAATAAAGACAATGGATATGATATTTCGGATTATCAAAATATCATGAAAGAGTTTGGCACTATGGAAGATTTTGATATTTTATTAAAAGGCATGCACGACCGAAATATCAAAGTTTTTATGGATATGGTGTTGAATCATTGCAGTGAAGAGCATGAATGGTTCAAATCAGCCCGCAGTTCTCGCCAAAGTCCGTATTATGATTATTTTCATTGGTGGCCCGCTGAAAAAGGTAAACCGCCATATCGTTGGAGTATTTTTGATGAAAAAGGCGATGCTTGGGAATATAACAAAGCCACAAACTCTTATTACCTACACTATTTTGCCGATGCTCAACCTGATTTGAATTGGGAAAACCCCAAATTACGTCAAGATATTTATAAAATGATGCGCTTTTGGTTGGATAAAGGCGTTGATGGTTTCCGTTTGGATGCCATCGCATTTTGCTCAAAAGATACCTTAATTCCGCCTTTACCGAAGGAATATGACGGTAATTGGGGCTTGTATTACGCCAGTGGACCCCATTTGCACGATTATATGCAAGAGATGAATCGTGAAGTTTTTAGTAAAAAAGACATTGCAACAGTTGCCGAAGCGATGGGCGATGTAGAGCGTGTGATGAAATTCGTTGACCCAGAGCGCAAAGAGCTGAATATGGCGTATTATTTTGAAGCTATTGATTATGGTTATTTAAAAGGCGAGTATAAAATGCCCGACCCGAAAGGCTACGATTTTGTGGCGTGGAAGAAAATATATGCCAAATGGACGGATGCTTTTGCCCAAAAAGGTTGGGGAACGATGTATTTGGCGAACCATGACCAGCCGCGTATGCTTACCCGCTGGGGCAATGATAGCCCTGAATTTAGAGATGTTTCTTCTAAAATGCTCACAACTTTTATTTTGAGTATGCGGGGTACGCCTTATTATTATTATGGCGATGAAATAGGCATGAATAATATCAAATTTGATAAAGTTGAAGAGTACAATGATATTGAACTTTTGACCAATTACGCGCAAGTGAAAGCTAAAAAAGGTGATTTAAAACGCTTTTTGGAAGGCATGAAAATATCCTCGCGTGACAATGGACGCACGCCAATGCAATGGGATAATTCTGTAAATGCAGGTTTTTCATTGGGCAAGCCGTGGCTCAAAGTGAACCCGAATTATGTTACTGTCAATGTGGCGAATCAAGAGACTGACCCTAATTCTATCTTGAATTATTTCAGAAAAATGACTCAATTGCGTAAAAAAGAACCAACTTTGATTTACGGCGATTGGGATTTAGTGGATGCCGAGAACCCCTCAGTATTCGCCTACACAAGGGAGTTAGAAGGGAAAAAATTGCTAATTTTATTGAATTTTAAAGCAGTAAATGCGGCTTTTGACGCTAAAGGTTTGGATCTGACTAAGGCTAAAGTTTTAATATCCAATCAAGCTACCCCCTCAGTATTTGGGCAGTTAAAACCGTATGAAGCGGTGATTTTAGAGCTATAAAATAATAAATATTAAAATGAATTTGAAAATCAATCATATACAACACATTGGCATACCCGTCACCGATATGAAAGTGTCCGAAGCCTTTTATGAAAAATTGGGTTTTAAGAATGTGATGCCCTCTACCTTTGAATTTAATGGTGAAAAAGGTGGTATTGTAGCCATGATGAAGCGGGGTGATATGATTATGGAACTCTATCAAATGCCCAAAAAGGAGCTTTTAAAAATCAGAAAACGTAAGGATGGGCATATTGACCACGTGGCTTTTGATGTAGATGATATTGAAATAACTTTTAATACGCTAAAAAATGCGGGTTTTAATATCCTTGAAAATGAGCCCGTTTTTCTCTCTTTTTGGGATAAAGGCTGCAAATATTTCAATATTGCTGGTCCTGACGGGGAAAGGTTGGAGTTCAATCAAATTTTACAGGAAGTATTTAGTATGTAGTTATTAGTGTGTAGATGCCTTATCTACACACTAATAACTACATACCAAAAACTACATACTACTTCCTCAACCACGATAAATATTCCACAATATCCCTAATTTCTCTTTTCGATAACGTTTCACCCATCGGCGGCATACCAGAAGGCAAATTTTCCCTTTTAGCAATTCGTGAAACGGGGATGACCAAAGGTTCTGCATCATTGGTTTTGATGGTCAATACATTATCTACTTCCTTCATCAAAGTGCCGACGACCTCTTGCCCATCTTTTAATTTTAACGAAACACTGCCGTAGCCCGGAGAAATTCGAGCACTGGGGGCTATCAAACTTTCAAGCAATTGCTCACGGGAGAGTGTGAGGGCAATATGGGTCAAATCGGGTCCCACAGCACCGCCTTCACCGCCGACTGCATGGCAACGTACACATTGAGCCGTCGAATTATAATTAAAAAGGTCACGCCCCACGTTTCTCGTGCCGCCATAAAGCGCATCCGCATATTCCTCCATGGGTGAGTTAGCGGGTTTTAAAGCGGCTAATTTGGCTTTCAAATCAGCTGAACCTGATGCATCCACAGCTTCTTTTAATTCCAAGCCGAGATTGGGTGAGAGTTTTTTATCTTTTAATTTTTCAACCAAATCATCTAAAATGGCTACCGTTTTATCCGCATCCAATTTGCTCATGACGGATAATAGTTTTTGCTGTTCTTTTACACCGCCTTTTGAAAAAATAGCGTTCACAATAGCGGGTAAACTTTCCTTTGAAACGGTGCTGTTACTCAATAATCCCAATGCAGTTGTGCGGACATTTTCGTCGGCGTCTTGCATTCCGTCTTTTATTAAAACCTCAATTTTAGGGTATTTTAATTGGTTTAATGCGGGTAAAATAGCTGTTTTTACCTTGCTTTCCTTGGTTTCAGCGAATATTTTAGCCAATGTTTCATTTGAACTTGGAATGTCTAAATTAGCCAATAAACCCGATACAGCTATCAAGGTTTCGGTATTGGTTTCTTTTAAAAAAGAGGCAATATGAGGCTGAATTTTAGCCTTCACTACGGCGAGGTCTCTTTCTATTTTACCCCTATAACGACCATCCACACGGTCTAATACTGAGGGGGTAGCCCAAGTGCCGAGCGTTGCCAATGCTTCCGCTTTTATATTGTCCTTGATGTCCGTTCTCTTTGAAAAATCAATCAACATATCCAATTCTTTATCACCGCCTACTCGCAAAGCAGCGTTAATGGCGCGCCTAATTAAAGGCTCAGAAGTGAATTTTTTCTCTTTTAAAACGGCTGCCAAAGCGGGTAAAGCGGCTGGAATAGATAAATCATCGTTGATAGCACGAGCGGCTTCGGTCACGATATATTCGTCGTTGTCTTTTAAAAACAGCGCAATATTCTCATTTTTCAACTTTCTTAAAACTAAAACCGCCGCTGTGCGCAGAGCCTTGCTCGGATTATTAGCCAAAGCAATCATCGGGTCTGCTTTTCCGATGCGGGATAAAGCCAAAACGCCCGCGTGACGAATGTATAAATCTTCATCATTATTCGCTTTGAGCATTGCAATAAGCGGCTCAATGGCAGCTTGATGCGCCAATTGCCCCAAAGCCTCCGCCGCAAAAAATCGAAGGCGATAATTGGTATTTGATAAAAAAGGAATTAAATCATTGCCTACACTTTTGATGTCTGCATCACCAAGCATTTTAATCGCTTGCACCGTTATTTCGGCATCTTTATCTTTTAAAAGGGGAATTAAAGACGCTGAATAGGCTTTATCCACGCGGGCTAACTGACCTATTCCCCAAGTGCCATGCACGCGCGCCAATTGGTTTTCAGTCTGATTAATGGCTTTTATTAAAACATCAGCTCCCTTTTTTCCTCTACTTGCCAGCTCAAATTGTGCTTTTTGGCGAATGCGTTTATCGGCATAAAAGAGCGCGGTATACAGCATTTCAGAGGATTGTTTGGCATAATCCAACTGCATCAAACGCTTGGTTTCAAGGCGAACGGCTGCCAAATCGTTTTTATCTTTAGTAACATCTAATTTCCAAACGCGCCCGTAATTCTTTGTGTCCCAACCATTTATCCAATCCGCCACGTACAATGCGCCATCGGGTCCAAACTGAATACCTGTCGGTAAAACACCGCTTAAAACATCTTTTTCACCATTTAATTCAAAAGATGCGCCCTTGGGTTTTAAGCCAAATGACCAAATATGCGAGCGATTGGGCGTACCCACAAACTCCACTAAAAAGAATTTATTTTTCCATTCAGAACCCAAAGCTGTGCCTGGATTATAAACCATACCCGTGGGCCCATTATGGTAATTTTGAATCGGCGGAATGATGTAAGCCGCTTGCCCATCCCAACGCGGAACGGAGAGTTTTTCGTTCATCCAAACGTGGTATTTATTGTTTTTGGGGTCAGTGTATTTGCCATATTGCCAATTAGAACGCCATCCTGCATCCGAACCTTCCACGACATGCACCAAACGCTCACTTTCGCCTGGGTGGTCACCATCATTATCGGATGAAATAAGATTGCCATAATCATCAAAAACGAACTCGTGCGTATTACGTAATCCTGTCGCAAATATTTCAAAATCGCTGCCATCAGGATTAGAGCGCGCAATAAAACCTGAATTGGGGTTTTCAACTTTTCTGCCATCTACAGTTGTTATGCTTGCACCAATATCGCCCATATTCCAATAAATACGACCATCAGGCCCCTCAGTCAAACCCGATAAATTATGCCCACCAAAGCCAATATGCACTTGATAACCATGGCTGATAGACGTTTTTTTATCCCAAACACCATCGCCATTTTTATCTTCCAAACGCCAAACGTCAGGTGCTACGGCGATAAAGGCATCTTTATTTCTGACCAAAAGACCGCCCGCTACATCGGTTATTTCTTCATTAAAATCATTCAAAACGCGGGTGGAAACATCGGCAATACCGTCTTTATTGGTATCTTCCAACCGCCACACTTCTTCTTTTTCAACGGTCAAATCATGCCAATCGTGGACACCATCAAAGTTCAAATCCTTTAGCCATTCGTTTTCTTTGCTGCGTTCTGGCGCAAAGGTTTTGCGTAAAAAAGCGCGGTGGTCCTCTGAGGTTTGGAGTGAAATGGATTCAGTCATCCAATCACGATGTCCACGAATATCAAATTCGGAGTTTTTTTGACGATTCGTCCGCGTCAAATAAACACGCCCCCAATCATCAATTGACATGGCTACGGGGTCGGGTGCAAGGGAATCAGATGCCCAAAGGGTCAATTCCAAGCCTTCGCCTACCACGGCGGGCGTTTTTTCACGGATTTCTTTAGCCATTTTCACGGCTTTATTGGGGTCTTCTTTGATGGTGATTATGCCACTTTTTTGCGCCAATTTCATACATGAAATGATGAAAAGCGTGGATAATACCATTAAAGGCGTTATTTTTTTTAAAGTCTTGTTGAATAGCATGATAAAAAGAGTGAATGATTATTAATTGATAAAGTTTAGTTCCGTGAAAATAAGTAAATCTACTTGTTTAGTAATATTTTATTCGACTAAAAAAGAATCCACCTTACAAACGTCGGGTTCATAAGGTGGATTTTGCTGAAAAATGCTTTGATACTGAGGGGTGGTGGAAATAGGAAATATCTGAGTTAATCCTCCTCTATAATTTTAACTCCCCAAGGATCTAATGGGAATAATGCACTTTTAGAAATGGTTGTATTTGACAATAATTCCTTACCCTTTTTATGTGTATATTGAATCGTATTAGTATTTGCTGAATAATTAAAGTAATAATGGACTTTTTTACTCTGTTGATTAATGCCCGTTTTAGTAATTAAAGGGAAATACAACTCTTGGTCAGCACCCCACAAATTGGATTTTTGTAAAGCCTCTTTTAATACCTTTTCGGTTATAGCCGCACTTGTCCAGCAACCGATATACGTAGCCGTGCCTTTTCCGTATTGATTTTGAGTGATAGCTGCATATTTACCCCATTGCGGATGGTCGTAATACGCTAAAACTTTAGCAGTAGTGGGTGTAATCAACTCCATCCACGTATGGATTTTATTTTGGTTATCCCCTACTTTATAAGGGTCTCCTTTTAGTGAAACGCCGTTGGGAACGGTGAATTGACTATACGAAATACCACACGCTTCATTGATTATGCCCGGCTGAACAGTGGTTCTAACCTTCACATTTTCATCCGAAAAACCGCTTTTAAAAGTATAAACCACGTGCCCACCATCTTTTACAAATTGATTCAACTTTTTTAAAAGGTCATCTGAAGCGGCATACAAGACAGGAACAACTATCATTTTATACTTTGAAATGTCTGATACTGAGGGGTCTATGAAGTCCGTTCCGACATTCATATTATACAAAGCATCGTAATATGGACGCAAAATATCATTGTATTTTTCCCTTGCTCCCCAACCAAAGCTAAATGCATTGAAAGCGGACAATGCTTCATTGCTGAACAGAATAGCAACTTCGTTATTTTTCTTTAAATTAACGAGTTTATCGTTTAAACGATTGAAATCTTTACCAATGGTTTGCGCTTCCAAATAGGTTGGATTGGGCTCAAAATCATGACTCAATAAGCCTTTCCAATAGGTTTCAGCGGAGTTGTGGATGGAATGCCAATGCCAATAACCCACCATATTGGCACTCGAAGCCAAATGACTGAACGCTTGCAAACGCAACTGATTAGGATAAGGCGTCCATTGAGGAAAACCCTGCGCTTCGGTTTCAATCACAAAATAGTTTTTACCCCCTTTCATGGAGCGGGCAACATCGCCGCCAAATGATATTTCAATACCCGTTAAAGCATCTTGGGTGTTGTGGTAAATGTCAATCCCTGCTACATCAAGCGGTTTTGCAGCCGCGAAATGGTCAACTTCTGGCTGAATACCGAAGGAAAAACCACGCCAGTCCAAGTCAAAATTTTGAGTAACAAATTGGCTCGGTTTGGCATATTCTTTCACAATTTTAGTCTGCCAAGCCAAGAAATCAGTAACCAATTGTCTTTGAAATTTTTCAAATTCGGCTTTCAAACTGGCATTAATAGTACCATTCACCGAGGGAAAATCGTCCCAATTATTGATGCGATTGCTCCAATAATCCAAGCCATAAGCCTTATTGATATTGTCCAAAGTTTTATACTTGGTCTTCATGTATTGTACAAATTGTTTTTGCACATTTTCACCCGACGTCTGGTAAGCCTTAGTTTCATTATCCACTTGATAGCCGATGATGGCAGGATGGTCTTTGACGTGTTCCATTATTTTACGAATCACCCGCTCAGCATGAAAAACAAAATGCTCATTGGTGATATCCATGTTTTGACGGGCGCCATATTGCCTTTGACCCTGTGGCGTGGTCGCCAATACTGAGGGGTATTTCTTGACCAACCATGTTGGCACCGCATAAGTTGGGGTGCCGATAATGACCTTAATACCGCCTTTATGCATGGCATCAAGTACCCTATCAATGTGCTTAAAATCAAAAATATTATCTTGTGGCTCAACTGTACTCCACGTAGATTCAGCGATGCGGACGAAATTAATGCCCGATTCTTGCATCATTTTCACGTCTTTTTCAAGGCGTTCGTAAGGCATATATTCATCGTAATATGCAACGCCGAAAAGGAGTTTTTGAGGATTGTTTTGCCCTATTAAAAGCGTTTTAATCGTTAAAAACGCTATTAAAAAAAGGTTTTTCTTCATAAAATTGACCATCGTAATGTTCATTTTTTAATTAAAAGGTTTTGTACACCACCGAGTTCTGGCGGTTAGAAATCTCAATATTTTACTCGCTTTTCACTATAACCCGTTGATAACGAGTCAGTGATATCGCTTTTGAATCGGTTACTTCTAAAATAATATGTACATTTTGACCTTTTTTAATATCGTTGGGCATGATAAAAAAGGCATTTGAAGCAGTGGCATTTTTAAGCTCAATTTTCCCTTTATACGTGCCTACTTCTTCGTA
>JANPHO010000475.1:0-1787 GCA_031424515.1 Saprospiraceae bacterium | reverse complement strand
TCAAAATCCTGGATATTAAAAATACCCCCCTCAGTATTTGGGCATTTTTTTGCTGCAATTTGCTGATTTTTAAGTAATTACAACTTGGCACGGGTGTTAAAACCCGCGCCAAGTTTCTTTTAAAATAATGCTGCATCCGCACGTATAAAAATTCAAAAAATATGTTTATTAAAAACCTACTTTCAATGTGTATGGCACTCGGTGCCTTCATTTTAAGTCCAAGCTGTAAATCCACGACTGTTGGTTTAGACAGTACCGTTACCCCAATGACGACTGCTCCAGATTTGGCTATCCGTCAGATTATGGACAAATATTATGGCGCAAAATTTTACATGGGCGCAGCCTCTAAAAAAAACTATTTCACAGCACCTGATACCAATTCAGTGCGGTTTTTTAACGAATTTTCCTATAATACGCCTGAAAATGCCTTCAAACAAGCGGTCGTTTACCAAACGCCCAATGCTTCTTGGGGAGCTGCAGAGTATCGTTATTTTATTCAACAAGCACGAGAAACCAAACAAGTGATACGGGCACATTCTCCCATATCACCACAATCTTCTACGTGGGCAATGGAGGATACACGCACAGCTAAGGAATTAGAGAGCGTCATGACTTATTTTATGACAGAAATGAGTAAAGATTTAGAGGCGAATAAAGATGTCGTGAAATGGATGGACGTGGTCAATGAAACCTTGAATACAAATAATGTGAAGGCACTCAATTATGACGGCACGGGCATAGAAGATGTTACAAGTTATGAAATAGGCTCTTGGATGGGTCCTAAAAAAGGGAACACAGCTTGGCAAAATCCGTGGACAATTATGGGTTTCGATACTGTTACCGTCAATGGCGCACCTTTCGTCCTACCAAAATACATCACTAAATCCTTTGAAATTGCCAATAAATACGCGCCAAGTGTAAAGAAAATATGGAATACACACGGAAAAACCGTTGAATTGATAGGTTTTGAAAAACAGAAAAAAGCCATTGCCTATTTGCGTTCGCAAGGTTTAGCCGTTGATGGTATTGGTTGGCAAGCGCACGTTAAATTGGGTTGGGAAAAAGACCCTAACAATATCAAAGATTTAGAAACGATGATTGATTGGTGTTATCAAAACAAGTTAGAGTTTCACGCAACAGAACTCGATGTTCAAGTCACCACAGGCTCTGATTTAAGCAAACTACAATCCACACGGGCTGAACAAGCGGAAACGATAAATGCCGTTGTGGAAGTGCTTCTCAAAAAAATCGGAAAAGGCGCAGTGGGTGTAAATTTTTGGACGAAATATGACCGTATGGCTGATGGCGGAACGGTAGGTTGTTTGTTCGATACTTCAGGAAAACCCAATATTGCTTATTTTAAATTGAAAGAATTGCTTATTAAATACGGGCAGAAATAGAAACAGAAATGAAAAGAACAGCCACCCTTTTGGCTTTATGCCTACTCTTTTTGAGCCAAAATATTCATGCTCAACAACAGAAACCCAATATCCTTTTCATTGCTTTTGATGATTTAAAACCTTACATCAATAGCTTTGGCTATAAGGCGGTCAAAACGCCCAATATTGATAAATTGGCGCAATATTCCACTATTTTCAATGGAAATTATTGCCAACAAGCCGTTTGTGCGCCTACTCGTGCCAGTCTTTTATCGGGCTTGCGTCCCGACAAAACCAAAATTTGGGATTTGAAAACGCTCATCAGAGATAAAAACCCCACTATCACAACCCTGCCTCAATATTTCAAAGCCAATGGTTATATCACCTCTGCAATGGGTAAAATATTTG
>JANPHO010000474.1:0-1739 GCA_031424515.1 Saprospiraceae bacterium | reverse complement strand
ACCCAATGAAAACGAATGGACGATAATACTTAACTCTGACTTGGATTATTGGGGTGCATACAGTTACAATGACACGAAAGACGTCTTGCGTGTAACTGTTCCAGTTAAAAAAGCGGATGCCGTTGTGGAAAATTTTACCATAGAATTTTCAAAAAAAGCAGACAATTCCGTTGTGATGCAATTTGCTTGGGATACTACTTTAGTGGAGTTGCCACTGAGTTTTTAATAGATTAAAACCGTGGCACCGCTTCGAGCGATGCCACGGTTATTACCCGAATTAGAATTTTAAAAAACAGTTTTAATAGGTTCATAAAGTGCCAAATCATGTTTAAATATATTATCACCCTTCTTTGCATCGCTTTTTTAATGCCTTTTCAAGGTATTTCCCAAAAGAAAACCATGGATAAAAAAGCCAAAGAGATTATTCAAAAATGCGTGGACGTACATGGCGGTAAGAAATATCAAAACTTTGAGGTTTCTTTTGATTTTCGCAAATATAGGGTCAGAATTAAAAACAATAATACCCAATTTGAGTATGAGCGTACTACGCAAGACTCCTTAAAAAACACCATTCATGATGTGTATAATAATGCAGGTTTTGTCCGTGATATCAATGGTCAAAAGCAAACGCTTTCTAAAAAAGATGAGGATAGATTCAGAGAAGGGCTTAATTCAGTGGCGTATTTTGTCTTATTGCCTTACAAGTTGATGGATGCAAGTGTTAATTTAGAGCACATTGGCACTATCAAAATAGATAATCAGGAATATGATAAAATCAAAGTTTGGTTTGATGTAGAAGGTGGTGGAAAAGACCACGAGGATGTATTTTGTTACTGGATTAATAGCAAAACGCATACTTTGGATTATCTGGCTTATGCCAATGGTGGTCCCAGATTTAGAAAAGCGACGAATCGAAAAACAGTCAATGGCATCGTTTTTCAAGATTACGAAAACAACGAAATTCTGGATAAAACCATCCCTACTTACGAATACGATAGAGCTTTTTTAGAAGGTAAATCCAAATTACTTTCTAAAATTGAACAAACGAATTATGCGTCGAAGTAATAAGTTGATATTGATTTGATGTTTTTAAAAAGCCCTTTTTTGATATAAAACCATCAAAAAAGGGCTTTTTACTGAGGGGGTGTTAATCATCGTCGTCGTCACCACTTCCCGCCATTTTCGCAGGATACGCCTTTTTACCTTTCACCGAATACCATATAATACGATTCAAAATATCGTCGTGTCCTCTATCAATTTTATCAAAAGCGTATTGAATGGACTGATTGGTGTATTTCAAAGAAGCTCCTTTTTGTCCCGCTGCGGGTTTGTTCATTTCATTGAGCGGAATGAGGTTCTTTTTAACTGCAAATTTATAGCTATTATCTTTTGTTCCCGTAAAACAATCAAACATCGGTGAAGCCGTGGCATCAATGATGTTCATTGGCGGTAAGCCCAGTATTTGCTCGATGGTACGCAACAGCGAAGTTTGGTTGTAATTGGTATGCACCGTTTTTTGTAAACGAGAATATTTACTCACCACGTAGCCCGTTGTGCGGTAGGCACTCACATGATCCCACCCACTTTGAGAATCATCTTCACTGATAAAAATAACCGTCGAATCCGCAAAACGGCTGTTCATCACAGCTTCTATGATGCGCCCAACCGCCAAATCATTGTCCGCCACCATAGCCCTTGGGGTCGGAAATTTAGGATTTAAGCCCGATGTATGGTCATTG
>JANPHO010000473.1:0-5360 GCA_031424515.1 Saprospiraceae bacterium | reverse complement strand
AATAATAATAAAGGTTTAACTCCAGTTTGCTGTCTATTGGCTGCGTCTAACTTGACAATCGGTATACTGCAATAATATTCTGTGGTATTCATTTTACAGCAGCGTCGTTGTTCTCTCTAAAACATTTCATGCCACATTGTCAGCAACACTGAAGACGAATCACAGAAGAATCGTGATTTCGCGTACAATATGATTAACGGAAGTACATAATCTTGCCTTGAACATGGCCTAGAAAATCCAATGTCTAATAATAAACTAAAAATCGGCATCGTACAACAATCATGTACTGAAAGCCGTGAGGAAAATATTGAAAAGAGCCTAAAAGGGATTCGTGAATGTGCGGCGCAAGGGGCTGAATTAGTGGTTTTGCAAGAGCTACACACGGGCATTTATTTCTGTCAAGCCGAGGATACTGAAAAGTTCAATATGGCAGAACCCATTCCGGGATCTTCAACGGAGGTTTTCAGTAAAGCGGCTAAGGAGAATAAGGTCGTATTAGTGACTTCTTTATTTGAAAAGCGGGCGCCGGGTATTTATCATAATACATCGGTTGTGTTTGAAAAAGATGGTTCTATCGCGGGTAAATACCGTAAAATGCACATCCCAGATGATCCCGCTTATTACGAAAAATTCTATTTTACCCCCGGCGATATGGGTTTTGAACCCATTAAAACATCGGTTGGAACGCTCGGTGTGTTGGTTTGTTGGGATCAATGGTATCCCGAAGCGGCGCGTTTGATGGCTTTACGCGGGGCTGAAATGCTCATTTATCCAACGGCAATTGGTTGGGAAAGCTCGGATACTGAGGGGGAGAAATCTCGTCAACATGGCGCATGGGAAACGATTCAAAGGGGTCATGCCGTAGCGAATGGCTTGCCCGTAATCACAGTCAATAGGGTAGGTGAGGAGCGTGATTGCTCGGGTGTGACAGGTGGTATTCAGTTTTGGGGACAGAGTTTTATAGCGGGTCCACAAGGGGAGTTTTTACACAAATCATCGTGGGATAAAGAAGAAAATGTGGTCATCGAAATTGATAAACAGCGCACCGAAGATGTCCGCCGTATCTGGCCCTTTTTCAGAGATAGACGCATTGATTTTTATGGCGGCTTGACGAAACGGTATTTGGATTAGATTTAAAATTTTAAGTAAGAATTTAATAATAGTCGCTAACGCACTGTTTAGCGACTATCCAGCTGGGTAATTAACTTTTTTCTACCAGTGATTCTTCTAATTTTTCAAGATATTGTAGATATATTCCTGTTTTTATGAACGTATCTAACTTTTTCCAAGTTGCTGAATACGATTGAATGGCAGATTTAGAATTACTTACCTTCCTTTCAAATTCATATTCATGCAGCGGACCGTCCGTTAAATCTAAGGGAGAAAAAGAATCATTTAATCCATATTGTGTTTCAAACAATCCTATTAACTGAACATTAGAAATAAGCTTTTTCTTTGAGCTTTCACTCAAATCCAAATCATTTAAATAATTCGTAAAAGCATGTAGAAACTTCGATAATTCAAAAGCGTATTTCTTTGAATCATCGTCCCAAGACCAACGTTCAGCATAATCTTCAATGTCTTTTAATATTTGATTTTCCATTTTAAATAACATAAGATTTCGTCTTCTTCATTTCATCATCTCTGATGAATAATACTATTTTTCCTGTTTCTTGAGCTTCTTTATACTGTATTTTAAGTATTGATTGAGACCTTTCATTAAGGCTTTGGAGGTAATCCTTATATACATAAGAATAGATTTTGTTCTCTGCCATCATATAAACCATTATCAAATCACGCCTGTTCGACATATTGTAAAATTGATAAACTTTGTCTCCAATTTCATCCAATACAGTTAGATACCTTTTATCTGTTTCATCATACATATTTACAGCTTTTTTGATTAAATTTTCACAATAATATTCATTTTTTACTAAAAAATCTACCCCAACGAACTTTTTTTCTACCCTCGTGGTTTTGACTAAATATTTATAGAAATCTCTTTTTTTCATCATAAAAACTTTTTTAATGAAAGTCCGGCTATCCAGACCCGAAATAGGCAGATGCTCAATACAATTATTGAGTTGCCCCAATACCATAGGCGTATTCGGAGGAGGTAGTCGTTTTTTGATGTTAATTTCTTGATAAGACAATAAACAAAAGAACGTTCCCGCCCGAAATGCCTACTCAATGCGCATTTCGGGCATTTTTATGTCTCGCCCGAATGTCCCTAATTTTAATTTAAAAATCTTTTAGCCTATCTCGAAGTGGAAATTTTGAGGCTTGAATTATGTTAAATATGCTCAATAAGTGAGCTTTTTATCATTTTTCGAGTGGAACTCCCCCTTTGGGGGCAGGGGGGCTAATTTAAAAATCTATTTTTTAGGACATGGAACGTTCGACAAAATCTGTAGATCTGCTTCAAGCAGATAGCTACCAGTATTTATACAACCAAATAATTAAAGTTTCACGCTCAAAAATGCCCAATAATACCTCAAAATGGGCGCTTGTTGCGGCGTTTGATGGTAAAAGTAGCCGTGAAGAAGATACCTTGAAAAAGATTGTGGAAGCACATAATTTTCAAACGTATGAGCGACACCGGGCTTTGTACTTTTTCAATGAATTGGATGAAAAAGGCATTGATTTCTATGCTGATGATGATTTGTTGCGGGGTTATGTGATGGTGGCTCGTTATTTAGGCTGCCGAGTGCGTGAGGTCAAGGATTGGAAACCTAAATCGTACAATCGTTACCGCATCTTTTCAGAATTGGTGCGCCACCTTTTTGCCCATTTTACAATTCCATCGTTCATGGATTCTGCATTTTTTGATATGAATCCATTGTATGCACGATGGTTTATCCATTTGGCACAAGGCGGCAGCGTGCGAAAATTGCCTAATTCTCCCGTCAAATTGACGGCAAAAATGGCTCATCAATTCGTTCATACACCCTCCCGAGGATTCGGGACAGGCTCTCAGTATTCCGTGACGGAAGCCTTGCGGTATGCACAAGTCATCAATATGGGCGGTAATGAGCGTTTAGTACGCACCATTTTAGGCACTCGTTTGGGTCAATATTTTGAAAATGATGATTTTTGGGAAACCGTAATTCGCTTTTTTATTCAAAATCCGATGTTGGAGCACAGCCATATTCAGCCGATTGTGGACTATATCCAGCACGTGAAATATGAGCGGCGCGCTGTATGGAATCCTAATAATTACAATGAAATGATTGAATTAGAGCCTGCTTTGCCTCATTTTACGATGAAAGGGCGTACAGTGGCTTCTGTTTTAGCGGCGGTGGATGCTTGGCACCGTGCTATGTACATGACTAATGGTTCAAAAACGAAAAAAGAGCCCTTGTTTTGGAAACCAGTCGGCATCAAAAATTTCAGATACCGAGAAGGGGCAAATGATGATAATTGTAAAATGTATCAAATCGAACAGTTGGTTACATCGCCTGCCTTGCTCCATGAAGGGCGCATGATGCACCACTGCGTTTATACGTACACGCACGCTTGCGTATTGGGTCGCACGTCTATTTGGTCTATGACTTTGCAAGATGGGAATGATTCAAAAGCCCATCTTTTAACCATTGAAGTGAGTATGCAAAGCAATACCATTGTCCAGATACGGGGTAAATACAATAGATTACCTACTGAAATGGAGTTAAAAGTGATAGATAGATGGGCAACTCAAGAGCGGTTGAGTATTTCACGATGGGTTATGTAAAACAGAGACTCCTTCAAAACACAACTTGGTTCAAGATTAAAACTTGAACCAAGTTTTAATACTTTTTCATTTTTAATGAAAAGCAATTCAAAAAGATTTAATTCTATCATTTTTTTTGTAAACCTTTGTTTTAAGATTTTTAAAATATGGAGCAAAATAATAAAATATGAATATTGTCGAAAAAATAGAAAAAAATAGGAAGCAAATTGTAGATGTACTCTATGAATGGGCAGAAACATTTGATATAGAGAAAGATGAAGATGGAGAAAAAATGACTAAATCTTATGATATTGTTTGGGAGTTAGCTCAAAGATTGGAATTGAATAAATGTACTGAAAAGGACTATGAAAATATTATTTTTCATATTTATCAAATAAATTATAATGAAACAAGAATTAAACTATAGATTGATTTGATATTGAATCCTTTTATTTTTTATTCTTATTTCCAGTTCTCTGATAGTCAGTAAAACAAAAGAAGAACCTTTTTCATTTAAACTGACGAAGCAAAACCTAAACCTATCTCCAAGAATTTCACCGAAGCTAAATTCATTTTCAGTAGCACCAAAAAAGAACCCTTTGGGATTCTCTGGTAAATACTTTTTAGTTGTTTTTAACTCTATTAAAATAATATCTTCAAGGTAAGTTTCTAAAAAACTTGAATTAAAGTCTTTTCCAACCATATCAGGAATAAAAATTAAATCAAACGCTTGTAGAAATCTATGCTCAATTTTTAATAAGTCAAGCAACTCTTTTTTTGTTGCTAAATCAATTTTGAAAAAACCTGTATAATTTTCAATAAGGTAATTTACTCCTTCTTTTTCTGTGACATTATTAGATAATGTCAATACAAATGAGTGTTTTCTTGACATTAATTTTCTGTTTTAGTTTCGTATTGCTTGTAGGAATGTTCTGGATTGATTAAACTAAAATCTAAAAGTTCGGAAATGGTAATTTGAAATACTTTTGCGAATACAGCCATGTTCGTAAGTGAAATGTTTCTTTCACCTCTCTCGATCATTCCAATATATGTTCTGTGAAAACCTGTAGCAAATGATAATTCTTCTTGGCTTAGATTTTTTTGAGAACGAAGTTTCTTGATTTTTAAACCAAATTCTTTGATAAGTCCTTCATTTAACATAATGCAAAACTATACACATTGTATGCGTTAGACAACCGACAATATGTATCATCAGTTTTATAGCCACGTTGAAAAACCAAGTAAATCGATTATATTTGTTTATAATTTAGGTTAAAAAAGAAATTCGGAAAGGTTAATTTTTTTTAATGTTTGTGTTTAGATTGAAAAATATACAAAGCATTGTTTTTGGCTGAATAATACTTATGTGAGAGACGAAATATATTTAAAATAGCCTATGGAGCAAAATAACAAAATAATCGTTTTTGAAAATAAATCCATTCGCAGGGCGTGGCACGATGAGCAATGGTATTTTTCAATTATTGATGTGATAGAGGTTTTGACGGATAGTGTTTCGCCATCGCACTATTGGTCAATGCTTAAAAAAAGGGAAAATGAACTTGTAACGATTTGTTACAAGTTGAAAATGGTGGCTCAAGACGGTAAAAATCGCTCGACAGATTGCGCCAATACTGAGGGGGTGCTGCGCATC
>JANPHO010000472.1:0-9868 GCA_031424515.1 Saprospiraceae bacterium | reverse complement strand
GTTTTTTTAAAAAGAAAGAAAAAGCCGCTAAAAATGCTTTGGTTAAGAAATAGGGTAGGGAGGTTTGTTTTAAATGTAGTAATAAGTAGTCTTTTAACTGTTTACTCATTTGTAAATGCCCCTTAGTATATAAGTATATCTGTCATTTCCCACAGCATTTTTCAAAAATTGTATTTATTGAAATTTGGTTAAAAAAGGGCTCTTTTTGAAGCATTTTCTAAGTTTTAATATTTTCAAATTCAAATAAATAATAATTTTATTTTAGAAAATCATTAAAAACAGTGATTTTTAAACCTTTTTTCAATAAATGCTAGTTTTAAAAATTGCTGTGGGAAATGTTGGGTAAATGATTACTTTTAAGGTAATATTGTCGAGGTGATATGACATTACCCGATAATTCACCTTAGATACCCCTCTGTATAAAGAGGTTTTGGGAATCAAGAGAACACAGTAGAAAATGTGTTTTTGCAAATCGTATAAGAAGAATGAAGATAATTTTATTTTTGGCAAAAAAAAACACCTCGGAACGATTGGTCGTCTAAATTTAGTTTCTATTTTGCATTAAATTACTTTATTAAATTTTATTGAAATTAAAAATTAAAAACGATGCTCGAAACGGCTGTACAAAACAAAGTCAACCAATGGTTAGAAGGCAGATACGATACTGCAACCAAAGCCACTATCCAAAAACTCGTTGACGATAACAACACAACCGAATTAACAGATTCATTCTACAAAGATTTAGAATTTGGAACGGGTGGATTGCGCGGTCTACTTGGTGTTGGCTCCAATC
The DNA here is from genome assembly GCA_031424515.1 of Saprospiraceae bacterium. GTDB lineage: Bacteria > Bacteroidota > Bacteroidia > Chitinophagales > Saprospiraceae > JAAFJT01. The sequence goes on along the minus strand of JANPHO010000472.1, from coordinate 9,075 downwards.
GGATGAATAATTATACCGTTGGCGCAGCAACGCAGGGGCTTGCCAATTATTTGAACAAGTGTTTTAAAGGTGAAAAAATAAGTGTGGCAATTGCTCATGACTGCCGCATCAAATCGGATGAATTTGCTCAAGTTATCGCCAATATCTTTTCAGCAAATGGTATCGAAGTGTATTTGTTCAGCAGCTTGCGTCCCACGCCTGAATTGAGTTTTGCAATTCGTCTTTTGGGTTGCAAAAGTGGTGTCGTCGTTACGGCTTCACACAACCCAAAAGAATACAACGGATACAAGGCTTACTGGGACGACGGTTCGCAGGTGGTTGCGCCACACGATAAAGATATCATCGGGGAAGTGAATGCGATAAAATCCATAGATGATATAAAATTTGAAGGCGATAGTAGCAAAATACACTTAATTGATAAAGAGGTAGATGACAAATATATCGCTCAAATATTGTCGTTATCAATTTCAAAACAAGCGATTGCCCGCCAAAAAGACTTAAAAATCGTTTATACGCCAATACATGGAACGGGTGTCACCTTAGTGCCACAGCTCTTGGACAAGATGGGTTTTACAAACGTAACGGTCATTGCGGAACAAGCTGAACCTAAAGGCAATGGGCTATTCCCAACCGTTATTTATCCGAATCCCGAAGAGGCGGAAGCGATGTCTATGGCAGTCAATAAAGCCAAAGAAATTGATGCGGACTTGGTGATGGGTACAGACCCCGACGCTGACCGCGTGGGTATTGCTGCGAAAAATCATCATGGCGAAATCCAACTTTTAAATGGCAATCAAACCGCTACCGTGCTCATTTATTATTTGCTTCAAGCTTGGAAAGAATCAGGAAAACTGCACGGTCACGAGTTTGTCTGCAAAACAATTGTCACAACAGACTTGATTGATAAAATGGCAGCCGATTTTGGCGTAAAGTGCTACAATACGCTTACAGGTTTCAAATATATTGCCCAAGTTATCAGAGAGTTGGAAGGCAAAGAGCAATTTATCGGTGGTGGTGAGGAAAGTTATGGCTACCTTATTGGCGACGCTGTGCGCGATAAAGATGCGATTGCGAGTTGCGCGATGATTGCCGAATTGACGGCTTATGCCAAAGACAAAGGTTTGAGCCTTTTTGATATGCTGATGGAAGTGTATAAAAAATTCGGTTTTTACTACGAAGGGCTTATTTCATTGACGAAAAAAGGGAAAACGGGCGCAGAAGAAATTCAAGACATGATGGCGAATTTCCGTGCAGCCCCCCCTCAGTATTTGGCAGGTTCAGCAGTCATTCGGATTGATGATTATAAAAGTTTGGAACGGACGGAAAATGGCAAAACGGTGGCGATTCCGTCGGGTACATTGGGTATTGAATCGTCTAACGTCCTTCAATTCTTTACGGCTGATGGTACTAAATTCACTTGCCGTCCTTCTGGTACTGAACCTAAAATTAAGTTTTATGTCGGTGTTGTTGGAAAGTTAGAGCGTAACGCCGATTTTGACGCTGTTTATGCTGGTTTAAAAGAAAAAGTAAAGTCTATTGGTGAAGAACTGGGTTTGAAATAAGGGAACAAATAAAAAAACTTTATCATTATACGAGCAAAATGGCAAGAATGGGAGCAGTTTAAAAGGCAGCACCCTCCTTGCCCAACACTCTATTATGCATTATCAATCAAAATTGTACTATTATGTAGGGCGTAACTCCAATTCCGCGTCCTCAAAAGCCTCTTTAAATAAGTGAAACCGGCGTTTCGCACTACGTTTTTATAAACAACGTGAATTCGGGATTAAGCAAGGATCAATTTATTAAGGATCAAAGTTGGTTTATTATCTAAAAAGGAATAAGCCGTTAAAGCGGCTAAAATATGAGCCATTGCATTGTAGGGGTTTCTATGACGGGTGTGCTCAATATCACAAACAGTCATAAGAATGTCGTTAACAGACTCAATGACATTTCTTTTTTTAAGCAATAACCTATCTTGCAGAGGCATGAGCTTGTTTTTCATATTGCTTCTGATTTTAGTTACAATTTTGATACCTTTTAGATAAAACTGTTCAAAGAATTGAGTTAAATATCCTTTATCACCTAGACAGATACCCTCAAGTTTATTGAGTAGCTTGTTGAGGACATTGATATTATTATCTGCAACGTTACCAGGGGTAAGTTGAAAATTAACAATTTCACCTAAGTGATTGATTATCAGATGTATTTTGAGACCATAAAACCAACCAGTTGAAGATTTTCCTCTTGCTGCCACATCCTTAAATACCTTATTTGAGGCGATTCTGAGGTTATGACAAACAGGTAGTTTTTTGCTGTCAATGATATATAAACCACTTCTTTGAGCACTCAAAGCCCGATATTGAGTGAACAAATACATATGAGGTAATATCGGAAATATCAGTTCAACAAATCGGTTATACGAGACTAAATTAGGAAAATATGTCAACATGAACCCTTTCACTAAGCACTCATAATAGTACTGAAAACATTTGTATCCAGATAAATGATAGTAACTCAAGATGGTCATAATTTCACTCGGCGCTAATTGAGGTACTCGTGTTGTTTGAGTTGTAGGGCCATTTTGGGCTCTCATATACATCTCTAAAGATTTACAAAAATCGTCACTCGCAATAAATATTTCTATGAGTTTATCGATTTCAAGATTTGTTGTATTTTCGCTCATATAAGACTAGATTATGTGTGATTTTGGATGTGGTAATACAAAATTACCATTTTCTAGTCTTTTTACCATTTTTATCCCATAACTAATTGATTATCAATTCTCTAATCCCGAATTCACGTTAATTACAATTCTGTTCCGAGATGCATCGTACTGAAATACGAGTTTGATTACGCCCACAGTAATTTGAATTGGTTCTATGAAAATTTTAGTGGTCGGATTAATAAAGACCTCATTTCAATACTCTTTTTAGTACAAACAGAGATTTTTAATAGTGTCGGAGTGACGTGAAGTCACTCCGACACTTTCACACCACTAAAATTTTCAGAGAACCTTTGAATTAAAGCAATGAGATATTATCAAATTAGAAGTAACGAAAAAAGGGTAGTGAGATGTTAAAATAGATGTCCGTTTAAATTAACAAAAGAAGAAAGTTATAAGAAAATAATAGCCCTGTTTTTAAGCCCAAAAGTTTCGATACATGAAGCTATTAATGAAGCTAATTATGAAATTCTAAATACTTCATCTGAATAAAAATATTTTCTACTGCGTTTAGTTGTAAAATCTATGAGCGATTTAAAAGTCGGCCAAGCAGCCAGAGAACCACTGAGACGACTGGAAAAAGTAACGGGTAAAAAGGTAGTGAGTACAAATAGCTACAAAAACACTCAAAGACAGCGACTCAAAGGCATTGCTGTAATAAGTAGTTGAATATTTTGTGATTTTTTATTTTGGTCTTTCACGGCTGTAAAAGGCCAAAAAACAAGCGTAAAAGACCAAAATTTTGAGAAATTAATATTTTGGTCTTTAGTGAAAAAGGGGTTAAAAAGGGTATTTTTAACCCCTTTTTATTTTAGCCTGTTAGTTTTAGCCTTTTTTATAGAATTATATTTTGTGGTAGTCATTTCCAGTCATTAACGGGCGTGAATGATTGGAAATGGAGCGTGAATGACCCAATTTAACCGTATCGAATACGATATATTATCGAGAATACTTGAATGGTTCACATAGTAAGGGGGCTTTTGGATAAGACGAACCAGATTTTTAGCAAAAGTAGCGATGTCATTTTTTCGATTTTGTAAAGTTTTGAGAAATGGAACAAAGCATTGTTGCTGTAACCTTAGGTGTATCTACTGTTACAGTAACGCTTTATTTTGATTGAATGTTACTGTAACACTGATAGAAGGGTAAATTACTGTTACATGTAACGGTACGCATAACAAAAAAATGAATTTTGCCATTTTCACCGTTACGGTAACTCTTTATTTTGATTAAATGTTACTGTAACACTGATAGGGGTCTAAATTATCGTTACATGTAACGGTACGAATAACAGGACAACAAATTTTGCCATTTTCACCGTTACAGTAACGCTAAATCTTGACTGAGCGTTACTGTAACACTGATAGAAGGTTAAATTATCATTACATGTAACATTACGCATAACAAAAAAATGAATTTTACCATTTTCACCGTTACAGTAACGTTAATTCTTAATCGAGTGTTACAGTAACGGTTAGGTTGCCCACAGTTAGGTGTAACGTTTCATTTATTTTAATGTTACATGTAACACTTGTCAAGATTGTCCGTAAAAGTAATTTTTAAAACTTAAAAATATCGAACAATGAAATTTGAAGAAGTCCAATGTATCAAATGCGGTAAGAGGTTTATAAGAACAAATCCAACAAATGAATATTGTAAAGGTGCGTGTAGGGTAGCAGCATACAGGGAGAGGCATGGCAATCAGAAACCGATTTTTGATAAAGAGCAGGCAAGTCTTGTTGAACAAATTGCTCAAATTCCTTTAGAAGATTTTAAACAGCTTATACAAGATGCTATTCGGTATAGAACATTTTTTAAATTGTATGAAAAAGAGAAATATATTGATTTTGACAGAAATACTCTTTTTCAGGAAGCATTCGAAAAGATAGAAAAGGAAGAAATAGAGGATGGATTTTTATATAAGAGATCTAGTAATTCTGTAAAGTTCATTCAACCAGTAACTGAGTTTTTAGAAAAAAATAGAGCAAAATACGAAATTTATTATGATAGATGAGTTAATTTGTATAGATAAATATTGATTAATTCAATAGTAAATTATTGATTCGTTATTTCATTAACAATCAACTCCGCTTGTTTCAATACCTTTCCAGTGGCTAACACTTGCATGTCGGGTAGGTGCTTGTGTAACTATTTGCCTACCCTTCAGTAAATTAGAGCAGAGAATTTACTAAGGGCAAAATATGCATTTCAGGGTCTTTAGGTGCATTGCTGATAGAGGAGGAGATGATGAATTCTTCGAAACGCAGTTGATGGTGTTTTTGGAGATATGGCTCTTGCTGGATATATTTTGCGTTTTTCAAGAAGGACAAACTACTCCTTTTTAATTCGGGGAGAATCCCCAATTAAACTTAAATCTACATCTCCTCGATTTACCAATCTGCAATACCTTTTTTATGAATTGAAAATGATACAGGAATGCCAGTAATAGGCTTGTTGAATTGTCGTAAACTTTCGGTATATTGACAGTCTTTTATGGTGTTTGAAGATCAGCTTTGGCAGTTTCATTCATTTTGAATTCAAATTGGACAATTCGTTCATCGGTCATCACGAGGGTGTCTATGCGCCCTAAGTTCGTGTGTGCTTCTCTGCGCACATTGGTATGTACTTTTGTGAAAATCAAATATTAGCAACTACATATTATAAAATAAACTATCCTTTTTATTATAATAAAAGGTTTCTTTCAATTACAATAAAGTGGAAAGGTGCTTTTAGGAATGGTAAAGAAAACCACCGTTTTCTTTACCGTTCTTTTTCTTCTTATTTGATAGAGATAAAATAACTCTTGAAAACGGGCAAAATCAAAACAGTAACGGATAAACATTATCCTTTAGCACAAATGGCAGCCGCACATGCGTATGTCGAAAAAGGGCATAAAAAAGGGAATTTAGTCATTACCGTTAATCAATAAATCAAATAACGCCTATTTAGATGCGTGGATTCTTTTTCTGATTCGACTCAACGATTCAGGTTTAACACCGATATAACTGGCGAGTTGATATTGTGGAATGATTTGAAATAACTCGGGTCTTGATGTCAAGAGTTTCATATAGCGTTGTTCGGGTGTATCGGTCGTGTGAGAAGCCATAATTGCTTGTTGTTCGGCAAATATTTTTTCCATCACCTTTCTCGAAATGGTTTCAAATCGCGGAAATTGCTTGTAAAGGGCTTCTTCTTCGGCTCTATTACCGACAACTAAATAAGAATCGGTGCAACAGACCATGTAGTGGGTTGAAGGGATATTTTGACTAAAACTATTGATTGAAATGACCCATTGTTCGTCGGTGAAAAAGTTAGTGGTTTTCTCTTCGCCATCAACTAAGAAATACTGCCGCACACAGCCTTCTAAGACAAAAAAGGCTTCCGCCGAAATTTGCCCTTCTCGGAGCAAAACCGTCCCTTTTTTGTACTGTTTGATGCGCATTGTTCCTGCAATAGCCCGTGCCTCTTCATTGGAAAGCGGCATGATGCGGGAGAAATATTTTATGAGTTTGTCTTCCATTGTCTTTATTAATCAATTTGTCCATGCCAAAATCAATGAAAATATTGTCAGAATAATTGTGATGGGTGTAAATAGTCTTTGTTCTATTTTGTTTTTTGACATGATGTTTCCAAAAGTGTTAAATAGAAACAGAATTGTCATAGCCCATAATAGGACAGTCATTATTATTTTGGGAAAGCCGATTACTAAAAACCCCGATTGTACCAAAATAACAAACAGAAAAAATAGGTTCATTAAAATTGATATGGCTTCAAACCTGTACATTTCTATATCAGACTTTAATCTGCCACCCCAAACAATATTGTAAGGTATGAATTTTAATAATACACAGATGTGCAATATTAAAAAAAGTGTGAGGACTATTAAAAGTCCATATTGAGCAAAATTTATCATATTTAATAGCTTTTCTAATTAAATCCAAAGGTAAGTTTTTTTATTCACACAGTAAAAAACGCCACTTTTTACTCAAAATACAAGTAAAAACGGCGGGATACTGAGGGGGTGCTTTTTCACTTCTTAACCAAAGTCAATGAAACCCATCCCATTAGCTCCGACCTTTGTGCTTTCAAATAGTAAAGTACAATTAAAAAAATTAAGTTAGAATGAAAGCAGTAGTATATGAACAATATGGGTCGCCAGAGGTACTTCAACTCAAAGATGTAGAAAAGCCGATGCCTAAGAATAATGAAATTCTGTTAAGTATTAAAGCTACGGCAGTCAATTCGGGTGATATACACTTACGAAAAGCTGACCCTTTTGCTGTCAGATTCTTGTCTGGTCTGATAAAACCCAAATTCAATATTCTCGGAAGCGTTTTTTCAGGTGAAGTTGAAAGCATTGGTAGAGATGTGACACTTTTCAAAGTCGGAGACCACGTTTTTGGTCACACGGATATGCGTTTCGGTGCTTATGCCGAATTTAGGTGTTTTCCAGAAAATGCCTCATTAGCATTAAAACCTGCGAATATTACGCATACCGAAGCCGCAGTTATTCCTTTTGGAGGAACTACCGCCTTGCATTTTATCAAAAAGGCAGACATAAAACGAGGTCAAAAAGTTCTTATTGTCGGTGCGTCAGGTGCCGTGGGTAGTGCTGCCGTTCAACTGGCAAAATCTTATGGGGCGCACGTTACAGGAGTATGCAGTACGGCAAATCTTGCTTTAATAAAATCTATTGGTGCTGACGAGGCAATAGATTACACAAAGGAAGATTTTACTAAAAATGGTGAGACTTACGATGTGATTTTTGATGCTGTTAATACGGTTTCGATTTCTCGTAGCTTAAAATCACTCAATAAAAGAGGGATACTCATTTTGAGTGCAGCAGGAATGTCAGAGATGTTTCAAGGCTTATGGATTTCGATGACAAGTAGCAGAAAAGCATGGACGGGTGTCATCAGTCACAAAGCCGAAGATATTGTTTTTCTCAAAGAGCTTATCGAAGCGGGCAAGCTGAAACCCATCATTGATAGAACATATCCATTAGTACAGATTGTAGAGGCACATGTTTATGTTGAAAAAGGACATAAAAAAGGAAATGTTGCAATAGAAATCCATTAAAATAAAATGCCGCTTTTTACTCAAAAAACGAGTAAAAAGCGGCGAGATACTGAGGGGTTACAAAAACCAAAAAGCCCATGCGATTAGCGGTTCATTGTTCATTACCTAATTTTGTTCATAAATCTCTCTAATTCCCCATTATCAAACAAAACAGGTCCGTGTCCAAAACAAAGAATTGTTGGTTTTAAATCATAAATTCTTTTTATTGATTCAATGTTTCTTTTCTTGTCTGTTGTAAAGGCATTTGGAGGCTGATTCAGCCCAACGAGCGTGGTTATTAAATTCATATTTACAAGGGCATCACCAACTATCATCACGCTATCTGTTTCTCTGAAAAAAGAAATATGTCCTTTAGAATGACCTGGTGTATCTATAACCGTGAAACTTCCAACAGCGTCACCCTCTTTAAGCATATGTGATACTTTATGACCATTCCCTGCCCAAAAATTCTGTTGAAATCGGGCTATCAGACTATTGCTATTCGGATATTCGTAAGTCACCTTACCTGATTCTGCATTCTCCTTTTCAAGTTCAGATGTCCAAAGAGGAATATTTAAAGTATTGCATATAAAGTCGCTACTACCTTGATGGTCAGCATGAGCATGAGCATGAGTCAGAACATGCTTAGTTATTTTAACGTTTTTAATGGCGTTTAAAATTTTTTTACCCGAGCTTCTAATGCCTGAATGAATAAGAATATCATCAATTACATAACAATTAATACCGCTTCTTGGCATTAGCGGAATTTGAAATACATTTTTTGCTATTTCTTTCATTTTCTTATTTTTTATAATTCAATACTATTACCTCTTTTATTTATCCTTTTGTGCAACTCTGGTGTTTCCACCTATCTCAAATTTCAAACTATTTACTTTTCCATTATCGTCTTTAACAAACTCAATTTTGGCATCAACAACTTTCAAAAAGAATTTGGTTTCTGCTTCGGGATAGAGTTCAAATTTGGGCTGTCCAGTTCGTTGTAACATTAGTTTTTTGTCTTCGCGTGAAATGGTAAATGTTGTTGTAGGTGAGAGTTTATATTCGCCAAGATAGGTATTCAAAATTTCCACGGAAACCGCATCAATTTCGTGACGTTCCATGGGCATTTGATAGGGTTGATTTAAAACGATAGCGGCTAAATCTTTAGCAATCGCATCAGCAGAATTGGGATAACGATTGCCCAGAATGACGATGCACAAATCATCGTTGACAAGCCTCGAAATGTTTGAGCCAAAACCATTTATTCCGCCGTTGTGCCAAGTCCGTTGATGTCC
>JANPHO010000471.1:0-6100 GCA_031424515.1 Saprospiraceae bacterium | reverse complement strand
GTAATTTTTTAATAATCAGTGTAAATCAGCCAATATCTGTAAAATCAGTGGCTAAACGGAGCGACAGCGACTATCTAACTGAGTAATTGCTTGTTTTAAAAGCAAACATTACGCCCAAACAAGAATTGAAGAAATAAAGTTTCATCGCATTTTAGATACCACTGTGCTTTTTACTCACCTGCTTCCATTACAGTGAGTAAAAAAATGCAGTAATATTAAAAAAATACAACAGAATGAATTAAAACTTCGTTTATATTGTTATTAATCATATTTTGTAAAAATACGGGTTATCCCAATTTTATGAACGACCTGACTATTAGTATCCAAGACCAACTTCCTAAAGAATCCATTAAAATGATAGGCAACCAATTGGGCGCAACTGAAGCTCAAACGGCATTGGCTATCGAGACCATTAACGCTGTGGTGATAGCATTAATGGCTCAAAAAGTGAGCGTTGTTCAAGCTTCCAGCTCCATGTTGAAAGTATTGGATAGAAACAAAGATGGCAATTACGGGGACGATTTAAAGGCATTTGCACTCCAAATCAGTGAGGGAAATATCAATACAGAGGAAGGAAAAGAAATTGTAGAAGAGATATTTTCGGAACATAAACAGGACATTTTAAAGCTTATTACGGCCGCTTCGGGTGTTGCCACCAGCACAGCCTACACTTTATTGCAAGCAATAGCACCGATTATTTTAAATACAATTGCATTAGAGCAACAAAAAAGAAATTGGACAGTAAAAGAATTAGGCAATCAACTCGCCGATGTCACTAAATCTTCGACCACTGAAATATCTAAACTTGTTGTGCATCTATTTGACAAAAATGGGGATGGGAAAATTTCAGATGATATATTGAAAATGGCTAAAAATATTTTTCAAAATTTGAAAAAACACGTTTAGTCTTTCACTTTTAAATTATCTAAAAAAGCCATTCCGATACTCAGGATGGCTTTTTTTATTGAAAAATTTAGGTGTTTATTATATTTTTTAATTTAATAGAAGCTGTCTAAATATATTTAATAGTGTTGTTTCGGGAATGAAATCATAGTGCTACTATAACGATCTAAAATCTTGACAATGACTCCAACTCCAATAAAAGCTACATTTCTCCGCTCGCGCAGCCAATTGCTCGATGCCGGATTGGTGCATTTGAGCGAGAATTATTATATCCGACTATCGCAAGAAGAATTCTGCTTCCGCAGAAAATATCTAAGTTCAAGAAATGGCACCTTGCTCGAAGGAGCAATCGCTTTTGCGCAGAATGAGAGAAATGTATTGATATCCGTCACGCCTTTTGATGTAGCGCACTGCCAACAAAGGCTCCATACTATGAATCCCTCCAGAATCAACATCCCACAGCCCGACAGAGGTTTCGTTTTAATGGAATCCATAACGGTTGGGATGGTTTCATTTCTGGGCATATCCTTGCGGGGAACTATAGAAGTAGGAATTTTCATGAGCGCATTTATTACCTGTGCGTATTATGCCATGAGAGTCATGGGTGCAGAGGATTTAGGAAGAAAACTTCGCCAAGCACCGAATATATCCCTTGATTATTTATTACCCGATTGCCAATTGCCCGCCAACGAAAATTGGCTGGTGGTGGGTGACGAAATATTTACTCAAAATTTTGGAATAGAGCCAATGGCTTTGATGAATCTTTGCAGACAAAAAGGAATCGGGTTATTGATTTTCACTCAAAATGAAAAACCACAAGTGTGGGCGCATCCGAGACACAATAGAAAATCCTATGAAACCAAGTACAATGCGTCGTATGCACAGCTTATGAGGGCATGATATAACATTAAAAATAATTCTTATTTTTTAAATGTGATAAATCGCCGTTAAATTGTATCAATTTATTATATTTAAACGTTTGATTAACAATATATTACAAATATTATTTAATAGTTCACCGTCAGAGTGAGTTACCCAACAGTAACTCACTTTTTTTATATTTAAAATACCATTTTAGGGGTATTTCAAGTCTGTTAATAAAAAGTTAATTTTGCATTATAATTTAAAAACATACTTAAACTACACAATTTAGGTATTCAAAATAAAAACTAAGTTATATATCCCATGAACTTTTATAAAGCCCGTTGCTCTATGGTCTTGATGAGAAAGTTCTAAACGAAGTCAATTCTTTCTTTCTCATACTTATGACCACGATTAACAAAGTGTTAAAGTGTCCTGAGAATTAAAATCCTTCAAGTCGCACGGCTTAAGGGATTTTTTTTTGTCGTAAAACAACCATGCCTAATTGCTGTTTTGTTTTCACTGTTCCCTAACTTCGCACAAAACAAATACAATTATCACTATGACTGCTACAACACCTAAAAACAAAATAGCACTACTATTTGGCGCAACTGGGATGGTCGGCGGATTTGTTCTTAATGAATTACTTCATTCCGAAATATACGCCAAAGTTATTGCCTTCACCCGCAAACCCCTCAGTATAAGCCACTCCAAATTGGAAAATCCCATCATTGATTTTGAAAAATTACCGACTTATAGCCACTTAATTAAAGGTGATGACCTATTTTTGTGTCTCGGAACCACAATGAAAAAAGCAGGTAGTAAAGATGCTTTTAAAAAAGTGGATTTTGACTACCCTTATCAAGTAGCAAAAATGGCTGAAACGAACCGAGTTCAACAGGTTTTACTCTGTTCAGCGGTGGATGCCAATGTGCATTCAATGATATTTTATAATCAAGTGAAAGGGCATTTGGAAGATGAATTGAAGAACATGAATTTTATGGCACTTCAGATTTTTCAACCTTCATTATTACTCGGTGAGCGCAACGAAATAAGAAGTGCAGAAAGTTTTAGTATCAAAGTGAGTATGGCTTTAGATGGTATAATTGGCAATTTTATGGGCAAATATCGCCCAATTGAAGCGGAAAAAGTGGCGGTGGCAATGGTAAAGAATGCCATAATTCCACAAAAAGGTACAATTATTCACGCATCGGACGAAATGAAAAAATATTGAACCATGGCAGGATACGCATCAATGATAGTCATAAAGAACAGGGACAATGTTCAATCTGAAACGCCCATCCTTGAGGCATTAGGGCTAACGCATTTTTCATACGCGGAAGAAGCGAACCTTGATGAAGTGTACCAACCCAAAGATAACTCAGTCAGTATCGCTTTTTTCAAGAATTATATCATCATATGCGATGATTTCCGCTTTACTGATTTATTTTTCACGCACGATACATCAGACGAAGAAGAATCTTTAGTTGAACTATTCCCGACTTCGGATATTCTCAGCGTCTGTTTCATGGGTAATATTGATTTTAAAGGGTACGCCATCATTAAAAAAGGTGAAAAAATCCGCTTTAAAACTACTGACGATAGCAGTGTTATCATTGCCGCTCAAAAGAAAGTGGATAAAGAACAAAAAGAAGAATTGGCAATATTTGAATATCCTGATTTTGAATTTATGGCTAAAATGGTGCTTCATGCAACGGGTTTAGACTTGGAAAGTGATGATGCACACGTTTTATACGATAATTATACCTTTAAAAAATACATACCCGTTTCTTCTGAAAATTTTGAAGAAGAAGAGGACGACGACGACGATTCAGAAAACGTAGAAGCCGAAGCTAAAAGTGACTCCGGAAAACCATGGTGGCAGTTTTGGAAATAATAACAAAAGTGTTCTTTTTAAAATAAAAATTGAAAATTAGTCATAAAGTTTTAATAAAAAATGGATAGAGAAGTAGTAAAACAATCAACCGTAACCATAAATGTAGGTTTAAATAAGGATAATTTGCCCGTTGAGATTAAATGGAAAACCTCGGATGTGCCTGACTCAGTTCCTATGCAAGATGCCAAAGCCATGCTCATTAGTTTCTTTGACCGCCCTACACGTGATACCCTCAAAATGGATTTATGGACTTTGGATATGCAGGTGGAGGAAATGGATAGGCTCGTTTTTCACACTCTTCGTTCGATGGCAGATACCTATTTCAAGGCTACGAATAATAAAGAATTAGCCGAACACTTTCAGCAATTCAGCCGCTATTTCGGTGAAAAAACAGCTATCATACCGCCCGATGCGCAATAATTTTTACATTAAAAAACGCCTTTATTTTTCAGATGAAAATAAAAGCGTTTTTTTAACCCCCTCAGTATTAAGCACACTTTGAGAATGTAAGTTGCTTTTAGTGCCAAACAATCCATCAACTTGCTTTTTGTAATAATTATCAAAATTCGTCAGCTCTTCAATTCTAATAATAAAAAATACCCTTTAAAAGGTGTTTTTTATTAAAATATATTGTTTAAGCACATTATTGCTCATTTATTATTAAATTTATGATAAAATGGAACTAATTTTGAACTGATATTTGTAACTCCCCTGTGAACTACTAAAATTTACATGAATCCTAAATTTACATTTATAATCCTATTTTTTAGTCTGTGTTTTAGTGTACAAATAAAGGCTCAATATTACTATCATTACGAAGACTTCCTCAATGATTCTGCTTTTATTGTAAAAAACAATATAAAAATAGTCAATATTCGTATCCCCGAAATCATGGGCGATACATCTAAAGGATTTTACCCATACCAAAAACTGTGTTTTAATCCATATGGAAAATTGGCTTGGTACGAATATGACTATATAGAAAACAATAGCCGCCGCAAATACTACTATTTACATTATTACAACGAGCAAGCGCTCCGTTTTAAATCCCGAATATTTCAAAGATGTGAAGGTATTGATTCATTGCGGGAAGAAGTACGCTACATGCACGATGAAAACGGACGCCTTATCCACGAGGATCATTACCAAATTTTCATACAAGCATACAATGAATGGTCGTATGATTATGCTTGGGTTGGCGATAGTTTGAAATTAAAAATGGATGATAGTGGCGTTTTAGATACTATCCGCATCAATAATAAAGGAAAAGAGATAGAATACAACTACAATAATATGCGTTGCCAAACACAATATGATGAGAAAGGAAGACGCAAGCAAGCCCGTTATTTTTGGCAAAATACGCAACAAACCGACGAATATAAAGTGGATGAAGCCCATTTCATATACGATATCGAAGACAAACTCGCTCGGATAGAAACGGATAGCTGTATCATTACTTTTTATTATGACGAAAATGGCTTACCCACTAGTAGTATGGGCGTCAGTAAATTTGATGGGCAAAAAATGCAATATATGATATTTTATGACTACGAATTTCGAGATGGATCGTCGGTAGCTAAGAGAAATTAACTGTGAGGTATCAACTTTGAGCTGTGATACCTCACAGTTTAACATCTATACTGAGGGGGTCTCCTCTATTTTTTCCTCAAATGTCTTGTCGTATGCGAATACTTTTTGAGCCAAATAAAAAGCCTCATCTTTGGGATTTTTCCACCAATTATATGACCAAATAGACATCACTGGCATTCCTATTTTCTCTAATTCTTTCAAAATACGCCTTTCCCAAATCGGGCTGAAATATTTTCCTTCCGAAAGTTTGCCGTCAATTCGTACAATAACTGGCTGTTGCCCATCATGTTTTGGTAAAATGACAATTGGAAAAGTATGATTATCAATGAAATAATTTGTCCTAAGATATTGAGGTTCAATAAAAAGAGCTAAGTGAGCTACCACTTCCTCCACAAAAACTGATTTTTTTATTTCCTTTGGCGATGTGTAAAGAGATTTCAAATTATCTAAAATTTTATCGTAATCATCGTATCCCACATTATCTTTTAGACTGATTTTTTCTGATAAAAACACCAAATTAGATAGCAAAAATGCCCCTTCATGCTCTTTATCCTGCGATGCAGCGACTAAAGTTTCATGTGGAATAGAGTTAACCCAATAGAGGTTTTGGGTAAAACAATTGAGTATTTTACGCAAAGCTACCCTTGAAATTGTCCACTTTTCAAAACTCTCAAACGTACCGCACATCACTAAGGCATCAAATTGCAAGCCCGCTAACTCTTCAATACTATAAATGCCTAAACCATTTCGTTGTAGTTGTTCAATTTTTTCCCAACCAAGCATTGTTTTTTGGACAATATGTAAAAGCCTGTTGCTCAGTGTATTGCGCTGTTTTTTATTCATACACAC
>JANPHO010000470.1:0-20361 GCA_031424515.1 Saprospiraceae bacterium | reverse complement strand
TGCCATATATAGATGGGTATTCGACAACTAATTTGGAGAAAAAAATTAGAAGTTGGTAAAAGTACTGAGGGGGTATCACAAAATGATACCCCCTCAGTACTTTTAATAAAACGTATATTTTAAAGCACGAACTAACCACTGCCAGTTTTCTTTTTCTTTTTAAAATCACCATTTTGCCATGATTTAAAAAATTGTTGCCAAGCATTTGGGTTGAATATATTCATTGGTGGAATCTGACCGCCATAATAATAATAATTTTTAGCTTGCTGACGAAGGTACATACTTCCCGTTTCACGCCCGTCAAATGCGGTCACTTCTCGAACCTTATCGAGGGTTTCAGCGGCAAGATTTTCAACAGCTCGTTTTTCCAACTCGTCAGCAACATTCATTGCCAAAAACTCCGTTTTGAAATGTTCTCTGCTGGGCCAAGGGAAAATAATGGCTTCATCCAAAAGTATCGTGTCTCGGCTAAGAATCTGAACCATAGAGTACCTTTCTTCTTTTAATGTATCTGGCACCTTAAAAGTAGTCTTTCTAAATCCTAAAGCAGAGAAGCTTACTGTCTCTCCTCGTTCGGCAACAATGCTGAAAAAGCCCTGATAATTAGCGGCTGTACCTACTTTTCTCTTGGCAATGAATACGCCCGCATAAGGGACAGGAACCATTCGCCCAGCTTCTTCCGTTATTATGATACCACTGAACTGTACCAAATGCTTTTCGGGCGCAGAAGGAGGTGTTTGTTCTTGTGCAAAAGAGGTAATGCTACCCCTCAGTATGAAGCACAATATGATGAGAGAGATATGGATTTTTTTCATTTCAAAATGGATTTAAGTCAAATATACGGAGTATTAACGTTTTAATAAAAATTCTGCCGCTTATGTTTTCTGTCTTAACAAAATTTTAAGTAATTCCGTATAATATTACTCAATTTTGACTTTTTAATAAGCCTTAAACTGTATTTATATCAAATGTTTTTCATTTCATTAAAAATGAAACGATGTTGGGATATTTCGTCATTTTCAAAATTAAATTCTTATATTTTGAAAATAGTATTATCATTCCTGTATTAGATACATGAAGTTTATTAAAAGGGTGTGGTGGAACTAAAAATAAAAGCGGGAAAGTGTTATCTTTACACTAATTATTAGGAAAAATAACGAGCGTATGGAAAATAAATATATTTGTATTCACGGGCATTTCTATCAACCTCCGCGTGAAAATGCTTGGTTAGAGGTAATTGAACCTCAGGAAAGTGCTACTCCATTTCATGACTGGAATGAACGAATTAACTTTGAATGTTATGCGACCAACGCCGTCGCACGAATTCTCGACTCTGAAAATAGAATTGTAGATATCCTAAATAATTATTGCCGAATGAGCTTTAATTTTGGTCCTACTCTTTTAGCTTGGATGGAAAAAGCAGATCCTGACACCTACAAATTAGTACAAAAAGCCGACAAAAACGGTCAAAAACGTTTTTCGGGATATGGCTCTGCAGTAGCACAAGCACACAGCCACTTGATATTGCCTTTAGCAAATTATAATGATAAAGTTACACAAGTATATTGGGGTTTAAAGGATTTTGAATATAGATTTGGTCGTATGCCAGAAGGTATGTGGTTAGCTGAAACAGCTGTAAACACGGAAACTTTAGAGGTATTAGCTGATTATGGTGTAAAATACACGATATTAGCGCCGCGCCAAGCCAAAGCTTTTAGAAAAAAAGGGACTGAAAGTTGGGAAGAAATTCACAACGAGAGTGTTGATACTCGCCGCCCTTACGTTTGCAAATTACCATCTGGAAAGTCGATTGCTTTGTTTTTTTATAATGGTAATGTTTCTCAAGCTGTAGCTTTTGAAGGATTATTGAATAGTGGAAAAGCATTTGCACAGCGCCTTTTAAATGCTTTCGATACTTCTAATGATGAGCCCGAGCTTGTACATATTGCCACTGATGGTGAAAGCTATGGTCATCATCATCGTTTAGGTGAAATGGCACTTGCTGATTGCCTTAACTTTATTGAAGAAAAATCGTTTGCCAAGCTGACGAACTATGCGGAATACCTTGAAATGTTCCCCCCTCAGTATGAAATACAAATCCACGAAAATTCATCGTGGTCTTGTGTACACGGCATAGAACGGTGGCGTGCGGATTGTGGTTGTAACGGTGGTAGTGGTTACGGTAAATGGCATCAAAAATGGCGAGGTCCCCTGCGTTTTGCCTTGAATTGGCTGCGCGACCAGTTGATTCCTGTATTTGAAAAAGAAGCATCTAAGTATGTGAAAGATGTATGGCAAGTCCGCAATGAATATATTTCTATTTTATTGGATAGGTCAGAAGATAATTTCAATGCTTTTTTGGATAAATATGCATTAAGAGTACTCACCAAGCGCGAAAAAGTACATTTGTTCCGTTTACTCGAAATGCAGCGCAATGCTATATTGATGTTTACAAGTTGTGGTTGGTTTTTTGATGAAATATCAGGTTTAGAAACGACTCAAATTTTGCAATATGCTTGTAGAGCCATTCACTACGGTAAGCAAGTCGCTGATATTGATTTAGAAGAAGAGTTTATATTCCGCCTTTCACAAGCACCGAGCAATTTAGAGCTTTTTGGAAATGGCGCGGGCGTTTATGAAAAAAATGTAAAACCGGCTCATGTTGATTTGATGCGCGTAGGAATGCATTATGCAGCCAGTTCTTTATTTGAAAAATATCCTGAAACCTTAGAGTTTTTTAATTACGTAGCCACAAGCGAATTCTTTGAACGCATTGAGGCAGGTAATCAGATATTAGCCATCGGGCGAACTACGGTACGTTCTAAAATAACGCATTCTGAAAAGCATTTCAGCTTTGCTGTATTGTATTTGGGTCAGCTCAATATCATCGGTAATATCTCTCTGAATATGGAGCAATCATTATTCGATGAAATGTACGCTCGTACCTCTAAAGCTTTCAAAGAGGTCAACTTAGCGGATGTGATTGGCTCAATGCAGGAATATTTTGGTCCAGAGAAATTCACTATTTGGCAGCTTTTTAAGGAGGAAAAACAGAAAATTATCAACCAAATTACGGAGAAAAATCTTTTATCAGTAGAAGCTTCATTCCGTAAGATTTATGAGAACAATTATCAGTTAATGAATGGCTTGCTCGTCTCGGGCGTAGCCGTTCCCGATGCTTATAAAAGTGCCATTCAATACGTGTTGAACAGTGATTTGAAAAATTTTTTCAAAGGAGATTCATTAGAAATCAATCAATTGAATAAAACTCTAAACGAATTTCAGAAGTGGAATATCAATTTTACGGACGAAAATGCCTTCAAATTAGCAGCCAGCGAACGTATTTTTGATGAGATTAAGAAAATTGATAAAATAGGCTTACCCCTCAGCAGAGTGCAGGCGTTGAATGAGGTCTTGAATATTCTGAATCAGATGAAAATAAAGCCTAATGTTTGGAAAAGCCAAACGCTTTACTTCGATATGTTGAGTCAATTCGAATCGCGGGTAAGGATGTATCCAAGCCCCGAGTGGAAGCAAGTATTCTTAAAATTAGGTGATTTGCTAAATGTAAAAACAGTTCATTCTGTCTTTGTGTAGAATAAGTAGAGAGCTGGCTTTAGAAAGTCAGCTCTTTAATTTGAATAAAAAAAATCCGCAAACGTGTAAACGTATTGCGGATTTACTTTTGCATCAAACCAATCACATGAAAAAAAATCTAACTAGGTTTTTAGTTGTGCTGTAAGGGAAGGATTCGAACCTCCACGGAGCGGTTAGCTGCAAGACAGAGTGCGCGCGCTGGTGGTCAACCCCCAAAATACCTCGCGTTTATCCCGTTATCCCCACCCCCGAGACAAGAGGGCATGGCTGCCAATTTCAACACCTCACATTATCAATAAATAAATTAGAAAAAATTTCCAAGCTGTAAGGGAAGGATTCGAACCTCCACGGGGCGGTTACTCCGATTTCTCGGTTTTATCCCGTCCTCCCCACCCTCGAGACAAGAGGGCATGGCTGCCAATTTCAACACCTCACATTATTTCTATTTATACACATAAGCCATTCCTTTGAATTGCCTTCTATGTATTTGTGAAGCAAAGATAAAGGCATTTGCAATGAAATGTCAATTATTTTGCAATATTTTTAAGTAAACAAATCAAAATTTACTATATTGTCAATAATAAAACCATTTCATTGATATTTATTCAAAAATAAGCAATTAATGTGCTCGTTTTTTACAGATTTTAAAATATTGTAGGGAATAATAAAAAAATGACAATAAAACATCTCTAATTTTATTAAAATCATTAAAATATAGTGCTTTTTATTTCAATTCTTACAATATTAATTAACGGCAGATGCTTTTTAGTAATTAAGAGCAATTCCGAAAAGCGATTTTCATCCATTTATAAAGAAAAGAAAAAACAAAAGCGGCTTTTACTCTGAATAAGCAAAAGCCGCTAATAGCCAATCAGGTGAAGCTATTTTAAAATTACTTACGAATCAATGCATTGAATTTGGATTCGTAGGCATTTATCAAGTCTGACATTATTTTTTCGATTTCTTTTTCTTGCAAAGTCTTTTCTTTATCTTCAAAAATAAAGCTAATTGCATAAGATTTTTTTCCCGCCCCTAACTTCGTTTCATCTTCATACACATCAAATAAATTGATGTCTTTGAGTAATTTTTTAGCAGTTTTTGAAGCTATTTGAGATAAATCACCAAATTTGATGGATTTGTCCACCACCAATGCAAGGTCTCTGCGTACTGAGGGGTATTTGCTTACTTCCTCGTATCCGACTTTGGTATTTTTTAAGGCTTTTATGATATTATCCCATTTAAAATCAGCAAAATAGACATCTTGTTTTACGTCAAAGGCTTTGCGCAATTTAGGTTGTACTTTCCCAAACTCTACTAAAACTTGTGCGCCTCTATGGTATTTCAAACCAAAAGATAATTGTGCATCTGAAATTTCAGTCGCCTGATAACCACCTATACCTAAGCGAGAAAGCACTATTTCTACAAAGGGTTTTAATGTAAAATAATCAACGGGAGCGGAACCTTTGACTCTCCATGTTTCAGGCGTTTTATTACCCACTATGGTAATTGTCAAATGTTGAGTTTCATCAAAAGCATCTCCATCTTTTAAATACGTTCTCCCGAATTCAAACAACTTTACATCAGCCATTTGGCGATTCTGATTATGAGCCACCATTTCCAAGGCTGACACAAGCATCGTCGGGCGCATGATATCCAAATGTACATTAGAGGTGTTATTCACATACACCAACTTTTCGGTATCAACAAGTTCCGATTGGGTATAAAATTTTGATTGACTCAAACTCAACGCCATCGCTTCGTTAAAACCATTGGCAGCTAAAAAATCTGAGATGGTATTACGAATGCGAGATTTGTCAATGCGTTCGGTTTCGGTTATCGCCGATTTTATAGTTTTAGTGATAGGCACATTATTGAACCCATGAATACGCAGGATTTCCTCAATCACATCTGCTTCGCGAATGACATCAACTTTATTCGTTGGTACAGATACCAGTACCCCCTCAGTATTTTCACTCAAAATTTGGATTTCTAAGGCATTAAGTATCTTTTTTACATAATCTTTTTCCAAATCCTGACAAATCAAACGATTGATATGCTTATAAAGAACATTAATTTGCTTATTTTCAATCACATTTGGGTAAATATCAATTATCTCGGATGCAATTGTTCCCCCCGCCAAATCTTTTATCAAAAGCGCGGCTCTTTTTAAGGCATAAAGAGTGATATTTGGGTCAGTTCCTTTTTCATAGGTTTTAGCCGCATCCGTTCGAGTATTATGGTAAAAAGATGTAATACGCAATCTTTTTCCATTAAAATGAGCTGATTCTAAGAAAATATTAGTGGTAGTCGCTGAAACACCTTCCGAAGGATTTCCAATTACCCCTGCAATACACATGCCTGTAGAATCGGCATCACAAATCATTAAATCAGAACTTTTAAGCGTCAAATCCACATATTCACCCTGTTCGTTTTTCTTTAAGGATTTGAATTTAGTGCCTTCAGGCAGTGTTTTAACAATAATGGCTTGCCCCCCTATTTTATCATAATCAAAGGCATGTAAAGGTTGCCCTAATTCGTGTAAAACCAAATTAGTCGCATCTACCACATTATTAATGCTGTTTACACCAATGGCCAAGAGTCGCTTTTTCAACCAATCAGGCGAATCAGTTATCGTAACGCCTTTGATACAAACACCAGAATAGCGTGGGCACCCCTCAGTATCTTCTACTTTTACGCTTATTTTTAAGTCATTATTGTCTATTTTGAACTGCGAAATATCGGGCATTTTTACTGCTGCGCCTTCACTATGTACTTGCAAACGCGCAGATAAATCTTTAGCAATGCCCGTAAAACTCATTGCATCTGACCGATTGGGTGTCAACCCTATTTCAATAATCGTATCTTTTTCAATTTTAAAAACCTGATTGGCAGGAGTGCCCACTACAGTTTCGTTGGGTAAAACAATGATACCTGAGTGGTCATTTCCTATTCCCAACTCATCCTCTGCGCAAATCATCCCTTGAGAAATAGCCCCGCGGATTTTACCTTCCTTCATTTTCAACTCTTTACCATCCGCGAAGTAAAGCGTTGTACCAATGGTAGCGACTACCACTTTTTGCCCTTTTGCTACATTAGGGGCACCACATACTATACTGAGGGGGTCGCCCGTGCCGATATCTACTTTCGTAATAGAGAGCTTATCGGCATCTGGATGTTTTTCACATTCTATAACTTGCCCGACGATTACACCTTCTAAATTACCTTTTATACCACCGATTTCCTTCATACCTTCTACTTCAAGACCTAAATCAGTCAGTAATTCAGCAATTTTCTCTGGCGTTTCATTGATAGAAATATATTCTTTAAGCCAATTAAGCGATATAGTCATATCTTAATATTGAATTTTTAAAATTGAGGTGCAAATTTATAGATTTTTCAGTTATAAAATAAGGAATATCGCAGATGAAACTATCCTATTTTAAAAAAGAAAACGCCTAAAAGCGGGTTAATGCTCTTAGGCGTTTGAATATTTTATTTTAAACTAATAATCTTAGAAGTTCGGACAATAAACATTACGACGTTCAGGTCCACAAATTTTGTATAATAGTGCAAATTCAAAACCCCCATTTGAGCGGCTTGCCGTTTTCAATGAAGACACATTCATATCGTAGCTAAATCCAATGCTAAAGTTTTGATAATCAAAACGAGTAGATAGAATTAGAGCATCCATAATCATTCCTCCTCCAGCACTGTTGCCTACACGAGCCCAAGTACCAAATTGTAGCGACTCGGTGCTTCGTTTATTGCTACTCAATGAGAAACGTAAACTTGTACCACCATTAACTTGCATATATGGTCCTTGTAAGAAAGTAACAATACCCGGTAATAAGCTGATACGGTCTCTCATTTGGAATTCACCGCCCGCATGAATCGTAAACTTACTTGGCTTAGGAACGAATTTACCATCAGAGAATGATTGGTTTGCACGGTTGATATGATCATAAGCACCGCCGATATAAAAATTATTGCTTTCATCAAATACTGAAAACCATAATAAACCGGCTGAAACATCCGCATAGATAAAATTATCGCGTTGGAAAATATTTTCACCGCTTGCTACGCTTGGGTCAAATACACCATTATTGTTCTGGCTTCCCCATTGAGCATCTTGCAGATTAATACCTCTTTGACCGACGCCCACGTCTGCACCCATAACGAGATAATTGGCTTTTTTGCGATAGCCTCCCATCTTTTTAGAATACGAAAACGAGCCCGTTAACTGGTTAGTTCTCAGTTTTAGAGAGCCGGCTTGGTCTCCCCAAATGCTACCACCAACACCGAAATAATCATAGCGACCTACTGGTATGCGCG
The DNA here is from genome assembly GCA_031424515.1 of Saprospiraceae bacterium. Classification (GTDB taxonomy): domain Bacteria; phylum Bacteroidota; class Bacteroidia; order Chitinophagales; family Saprospiraceae; genus JAAFJT01. Next base: position 12,432 of record JANPHO010000470.1, on the reverse strand, counting down.
CATCATAGGCTACATTAAATGTTTGAAAAGCTTTATCTCTTAGAACAGACGCCCATTGATTACGATAGTTCGCACTTAGACGTTGATTACAGTTCATAACACCTGTCAAAGCAGGGTTAAGATCCAATGGAGCCATGTAAAACTGAGAGTAGTGCACATCTTGAGCAGTAGCTGCCCAGCTTAATAGGCTGAATAGAATGAGTACTTGAATTTTTCTCATGTTTGAAGTAGGACTGATAGACTTTGTACCGAAATGGATTTTTAAATAATTTTTTGCTGATTGTCAGCTGTAAAACTTTTTAATCAATAGGCTTCAAAATGAATGGTATGCTTTAATCAATTGTAAAAACTTCAAAAACATGCGCTTTTTAGCACATAAGAGAGAGCTCTACTTTTGATATAATTGAACTATATCATTTTAGGAACCTACAAAGTTCAAAAAATTCAAAGAGAAAAAATCAAGATATGATAAATCGGTTGAATCTTTTGATTAAAAAACTGCTTGTAATTCGTTTATCGAAATTAAGAACACTGAAAGATATGGATTTCGATATGACTATCTGGACTTATCTTTCAAAATTTTTAACTGATTTAAATGTGGGCAGTAAAGCAATCTCAAAAATAAAGGAAATATTTAATAGCTGTTTGATTATGTCTTACGAATAACAGCTTTTTAACATTTTAATATCTTTTTAATGCTTAACGTTGCACAATTAAACATTATTTCAAAAACGTGCCAAAATAACTTAAAATGGGTATTGACGCGATTTTTTTTTTATTTTTCTGTTAACCATTGCGCTCCATACTGCTCAACAAGCAAATTATCATAGTAATCAGCCTTTTCAAAAAGGGTAACCAATAACCTTTCTGCAACTTCCTCTTTGAGGTAACGGTCATAAATTAAAAGCGATAAAATAATATCCTGTCCTCTTACACTAAGGGTTACGCCTTCGTTGCGATAATTTTCGCGGAGTAAATATTCATAAACCGCCTTAATATTTTCTTTCGGTAAAATACATAAATGAGCATCACAAATTATGAGTCCATTTTGGCTATAATAGGCAATATTTATTTTTGCAGAGCCTTGCCTTATTTCCCAGCTATTCGGTCCTCTTCGGCTTAAGCGCACATCATACCCTAATTTTTTCAACATGTTTTCAATGGTCAAACCCACACCCTCTGCTAAATATTCATCTGCATCCGACGCCAATTTAATCTTTGAACCACAATGTGGGCAATATCCTTTTTCAACCGTATTCTCAAATACAATATTCAGGCATGATTCACAACGTACAGCTATTTGACCTTCACCTTTATTGAAAGCAGTCAGAGCTTCATCCAAATATTTAGCGGGTAATGAAAAACCAATAGTATTACCATTTTGGATAATAAACGTATTCACTCCTACCACATCCCCCTCAGTATTAATGAGTGGCCCGCCGCTATTTCCTGGATTCAGCGCTGCATCATGCTGAATATAGTCGATATTATTATAGATATGTCGAGGGTTAGAAACGATGCCTTGAGTAAAAGAATATTTCAAACCAAAAGGATGCCCTATCGCCGTCACCCTTTCTCCTTCCGCAACTCTATTTTCAGCCAGTTTTACTGAGGGGATAGTCGTTTCACGGGGCATTTCTAAAAAAGCCAAATCAAACTTAGCATCATTGTATAGAACACGACTGATTTGACGAGTAAGACCAACCCCTTCAATCGTCACTTCATTATTGCCTTCCACCACATGGTTATTAGTGACAATAAGATTAGGTGCTTTTAAATAAAAGCCCGTTCCCGTACTGAATGGTGTTGCTATCTGAATCACCACATTTTTGTATGTATCAACTATTTGTTGCATGCTTTTTTACTTTGGGTTTCTAAACCTCAAAACAATTATTTAAATATTTAGCGAATTTAAGCTTGAATTTATTTGACAGATTTTAAATAGCTGCTCTGAAAACAGTATTATTTTCAGCTTTTTGGCGTAAAATCCATTGATTTTATCAATAACAGATACGTTCTGGCGAAACGACACGGGTTTTTAAAATCCAAAATTCCGAAATCAGGGGAAAGCATCGGGAATTTTTCCTTGTTGTCTAAAACCACTTTCCGAACGGCATTTTTAATTTCTTTAGTATTAAAAACCTCTTTATTTACATCAAAATACTCAGGGCTGAAACCCAATTGGGTAAAAAAAGCAGCCTCTGTGATGCGGTAATAAAGCTCCAATAATTCTCTCGCAGGCTGAGGCAAAGCATAATTAAAAAGTGAATTACCCACAATATAACCCGGAACTGATAGTGCTACTTTAATATATTTATTTTCTTCGTACCAATCCATATTAGGCAACTCACCATCTATTAATCCCACAAGAGTGTCATGTCCTTTGGGCGCAATGATACCAAATGTAGAAGATGTAGCATATAACTCATTGAAAATCAGTTCTTTGGAGCGTTTTAATATTTTTTCTAATTCTTTTCTGATAACTACATTTTTTTGAGTCATCGTTTTACCGTCATTATTATCAAAATAAGAACGGTGAATGCGCTCAATGGTCTCCATTATAAAACCTTCCGGCTTAGTGAGATAATCCACTTTATAAGCCACCGAAAGAAGTAAATACGAAATACCCCCTGGATATTTCTCCGCGCTGAAAGTTGCTTTATCTAATTCCTCTAAAACGCCTTCAATTTGCGATTTTATGAAATTATATTTAACCTCCTTTTCAGATGGCGATAGCTCGGTTTTTGACCCCATTTCTACTGGAGTAAGCATATCCGTAAATTCATCCAAGAGCAAATCATCTTGCTTGTCGGCATTGATGGCAATCTCTTTGAGTGCATAATACAATTTATAAGGCGAACCGTCCAATGTAAAGGTATCGAATTTGACAATCAAATTATTGTCATCATCAAGGGCAAAACGGCTATAATCAAGACTGTAATTAGATTCTACTAACCGCCTCATAAATGCCACACTCAATTCTTTTGCTTGAGCAATTTTTGCTTCCGCTTTCAATTGCCGAGCATCCGCAAAACCTGAGACCCGTTTTGAACCTTGCAATATTTCAAATCGAATACTTCCGTTTTCCTCAAGCCACCGCACATTATCTTCTTGATCGTCCCTCAAATACTTAAAAAACTCCTTGTATGATTCCAAATAATCATTATTTTCGAATTTTTCAAGCGCAGCATCCCATGCCACATACTGAGCCTTACTCTTATATGAATCCGTGAAGCGACCTAACCTTACGTTGGGAGGAGCAATTGTCTGCTCGGTTTTTGTTCCAAATATTAAATCCCAAAATCCCATTAGCGATTATTAAAACAAGTTGGTTTTAAGAGTTTTTAAATCTTAATTTTATTTAAATTAAAAAATAGTAGCACTATTTGAGGGGCGAAAATTACACTTTTTGTCCGAAAAGCTCTTTATTTATCTCCGAAAATAAAATATTTAACACCATTATAACAGCTATTATGGAATTCAGAACTGTCCTAAAGCCTCAAAAAGCACCTTTTGATATTGATTATCAAGATTCTATATTGGGTATTGGCTCTTGTTTTGTTGATAATATAGGTGTTCGATTGACAGAATTACAGTTTTCCACTTTGCTTAATCCTTTCGGAATTATCTATAATCCGATTTCAATTTTTGAAAATATTGAAATGTTGCTATCTGATAATCCCGTTTCAGAAACGGGCTTGCACCAGCACAACGGATTATGGCATTCGTGGCAACACCACAGCAAATTTTCACAACCTGATAAAGAAGATACTCTTTTACACATGAACGAATCGCTCACAAAGGCACGTTCTTTTTTAAAAAAATCCAATAGACTAATTATTACTCTTGGAACTGCACATGTTTATATTGAAAAAAAATCAGAAAAAATAGTCGCCAACTGCCACAAAGTACCCCCTCAGTATTTTGAGAAAAAAATGCTTACTGTAGCCGAAACTGTTGAATATTTTGAAAACATAATAAATAAAATGTATGTTCAAAATATTGAAAATGAAATAATTGTAACTATTAGCCCCGTTAGGCATATCAGAGATGGGATTATTGAAAATCAAAAAAGCAAATCAATATTATTCATTGCCGTAGATGAAATCTGTAAAAAATTTAAAAATGTACATTATTTCCCTGCCTATGAAATAATGATGGATGACTTACGAGATTATAGATTTTATGAGCCCGATATGATTCACCCCAATAGCCAAGCCATTGATTATATTTGGCAATTTTTTATGGAAACATATTTCACAAAATCTACATATTCGATAGCGGAAGAGGTAAAAAAAATAAATTCAATGATGCAACATCGCCCTTTGCATCCCAATACTGAGGGGTATCAACAGTTTTTAAAAACTTTAAATGAGAAGATTAAAACAGTTGAAAAGAAATATCCATTTTTAAATTTTAAGTGAAATAGTTGAAAATGGCTTCCATTTTAATAAAAAATATACTACAATTGATTGGCACGCAATCAATAGAAAGGTTAAAAGGCAAGGCGATGGCTTCGTTGCCAAGCATTAATAATGCCTTTTTATTAATTGAAAATAATACCATTACTCAAATGGGTGAAATGCATAATTGCCCATTGAGAGCAGATAAAGTGATAGATGCTTCGGGCAGATTGGTACTCCCTGCATGGTGTGATAGCCACACGCATTTGGTTTTCGCAGCAACCCGTGAAGAGGAATTCGTGATGCGCATAAAAGGCATAAGTTATGAAGAAATCGCTGCGAAAGGTGGTGGCATACTTAATTCAGCTCGTCGCCTTCAAGCAATGGACGAAAATGAACTATTTGATAAAAGCTTTGAGCGACTCGATGCAGCTAAGCAATTAGGAACGGGCGCAATAGAGATAAAAAGCGGTTACGGCTTGACGGTTGAAAGTGAATTAAAAATATTGCGCGTTATTCGAAAACTTAAAGAAAATTCAAATTTAAGTATAAAATCAACGTTTTTGGGCGCGCATGCTGTGCCATTAGAGTATAAAACGAATCGTGAGGAATATATATCATTGATTATCAATAAGATGCTACCCCAAATAGCAGCAGAAGGATTAGCTGATTATGTAGATATTTTTTGTGAAAAAATTGCTTTTAGCATTGCCGAAACTGACCGAATTTTGACTGCTGCTGACAAATACGGTTTAAAACCTAAAATACATACCAATCAATTTAACTCTATGGGTGGTATCGAAACCGCCGTAAAGCATAATGCCGTATCCGTTGATCATTTAGAAGTAATGGATGATGCTGAAATAGCGGTTTTAAAAACTTCGAATACCATTGCTACTTTACTCCCTACGGCTCCTTTTTTTCTTAATGACCCACACACACCTCCCGCTCGAAAGCTCCTTGATTCAGACATTACCGTAGCTTTAGCAACGGATTACAATCCAGGAACGACCCCCTCAGTATCCATGCCTTTTGTGGTGTCTTTAGCGTGTATTCGCTTGCGTCTGACACCCGAAGAAGCCCTCAATGCCGCTACTATAAATGGCGCTGCTGCAATGGAAATATCCAACACACATGGGAGTATCGCGGTGGGTAAAGTTGCCTCACTTATTATTACCAAGCCTGTATCCTCTTTAGCATACTTACCTTATTCGTTTGGAATGAATTGGATAGAGCAGGTTTTAATAGACTAATTTTGAAAATACTTTTAACATAACTAATTGAAAATCAAATCTTTACATTTATACGATTATTTTTTTTTACTCAAAGAGAACTTTTAAACCAATAACGATGTTTAAACATTGATATTTGATTATACATTTGCATTTTAAAAACTCAATAAAAAACCTAATTATGGCAAATTCAATTATTCATAAATCTAACACCAGAGGAAATGCGAATCATGGTTGGTTGAACGCCAATCACTCCTTTAGTTTCGCTAATTACTATAACCCTCAAAGAATGCATTTCGGCGTTCTTCGAGTTTTGAACGATGATATTGTTGCTCCATCAATGGGCTTTGGCACACACCCACATGACAATATGGAGATTATCACTCTTCCTTTGCGTGGAGCACTGCGACACAAGGATAATATGGGCAACCAAGCGGTTATCCAAGCGAATGAAGTTCAAGTTATGTCAGCCGGCACAGGAGTGACACACTCAGAGTTCAATGCAAATTCGGATGCAGATGTGAATCTCCTCCAAATTTGGTTATTTCCTAAACTTAGAAATGTACAACCAAGATATGATCAACGTTCATTTAAGCCTGAAAACCGAGTAAATGAGCTTCAAACGGTTGTCACTCCCCTCGGTCAAGAGGAAGGTGAGTCAGTTGGAATCCATCAAGACGCATGGTTTTCATTGGGTACTTTAGAAGCCAATATAGAAAAAACCTATCCAGTCCGTTTGAAATCAAATGGCGTTTATATATTCGTCATCGAAGGAGATGTAACAGTGGATGGTAATTTACTTAATAAAAGAGACGCCATCGGAATATGGGATACCGATTCTGTAAACATCAAAGCTGAAAGCAATGCGGAGATTCTCATCATGGATGTGCCTATGAATCTGAACTAATACCCATTAAAGGTTTCTTAAAACACTAAAAGAAGCCTTTAATTTTGAAACAATCAATGTTTAAACTTTAATTTTTCAATAATTTAAAATATTAAAAAACATGGCAACAGCAATCGCTACCAAATGGGCAATAGACCCAACGCACTCAGAAATAGAGTTCAAAATTAAACATTTAATGATTTCGACAGTTACAGGTCGTTTTACGGATTTTACGGCAACTGCCGAAAGCAATGAAGAAGATTTCAGCAACGCTAAAATTTCTTTCTCTGCTAATATTGCTTCTATTACAACAGGCAATGAACAACGTGATGGCCACTTGAAAAGTGATGATTTCTTCGCAGCAGAAAAATTTCCTACTCTGAATTTCACTTCTACTTCTTTCACAAAAGAAGGAAGCGAATATAAACTAACGGGCGATTTGACGATTAAAGATGTAACAAAAAGTGTCACTTTCGACGTGGAATACTCAGGCGTACAAGGTGATTTTTATGGAAATACTAAAGCAGGTTTTGAGTTAACGGGTAAAATAAAGCGTAAAGAATTTAATTTGACATGGGATGCCGTTACCGAAGCAGGTGGTATAGTGGTAAGTGACGAAGTGAAAATCGCTTGTAATATTCAGTTGGTGAAGCAAGCTGCTTAATTAGACATTAGAATATTAGACATTAGATTTTTAGAGCCTTTTAAAAGTCTAAAATCTAATGTCTAATATTCTAATATCTAAAAAAAAGAGTCTATTAACTTTTGAAAGCAATAGACTCTTAAAAAAACTTATTTTGAACAAATTAAAGTCAGCCCAACTTCGGGTTTGGCTTTAAACCACCCCCTCAGTATAATAGTAAATTTTTCATGCTTTTTGAAACTGAAATGGATATTAATTTCAGATTCTCAAGAAAATATTTCATTTAAAACACAAAGATGGTTAATATTAAAAGATAAATCAAAGCAATAGTTTCTATATTTGCATAGATAAAATCTATTAAATATGAACCTGCAACAATTAGAATATATAGTAGCCGTTGATAATTATCGCCATTTTTCAACAGCTGCTGAAAAATGTTTTGTAACTCAACCGACGTTGAGTATGATGATTCACAAATTAGAAGATGAATTAGATGTCAAAATTTTTGACAGGAGTAAACAGCCCGTTGTGCCTACTGAAATAGGAAGAGCAATAATAGAACAAGCACGTCTAATACTGAATGAAACCGCAAGACTACGTGAAATAGTAAGCACTCAAAAAGAAACGGTTGAAGGGGAGTTGCGCATCGCTATAATCCCTACATTAGCTCCTTATTTGATGCCGCTTTTTGTTAAAAAAATGGCAGAGAGATACCCCTCAGTAAAATTATATATTTCAGAGATGACTACTGAAAATATCATCAATAAGCTTAAACTATCCGCTTTAGATGTGGGTATCATGGCAACACCTACCAACGATAAAGATTTATTTGAAAATTTTCTATTTTTTGAAGAGTTTGTAGCATATGCTTCTCAAAATGAAGCCATTCTATCAAAAAGATATTTACTGGCTAATGACATTGATGTTAACAGATTAGTTCTACTTGAAGAAGGGCATTGTATGCGTTCACAGGTTATCAATTTATGTGAACTCCAACACGCCAGTTCTCGGATTAGCAATATATTTTATGAGGCAGGAAGCATAGAAACACTTAAAAACATGATTGAAGTCTTATCAGGGGTAACAATTTTACCCGAATTAGCCATCAGCAATATGGATGAAGAGCAACTTCAATCTGTCCGTTTTTTTAAATCACCTGCGCCTGTTCGAGAAATAAGCCTTGTCACTCATCGAGCTTTTGTAAAAAAGCGATTGATTGATATTTTAAAAGCTGAAATAATGGATAATTTACCTGAGAGATTGAAAAAAAATAAACCATTCAGCAGAATTGATATTTCGTAAAAAGAAGCTAATAAACCATCTCTCTACAAGATTTATAAAGGTCATTCCAATCTTTTCTATCTTTCACAACTGTCTCTAAGTATTCAAGCCAAACAATTTTATCTTGGGTTGGATCTTTTACAATAGCTCCTGTGATACCCGCTGCCAAATCATGAGCATTTATCAATCCACTTCCAAAATGTGTAGCAAGAGCTTGACCACTGTTAATCACAGATATAGCTTCGGCGGTACTGAGGGTAGAAGTAGGAGATTTCAACTTCGTTTTACCATCTTCAGTAACACCATTTCGGAGTTCTCTAAAAATAGTAACCAATCGCTGAATTTCGTGAATAGGTGCAGCTTCGGGGGGCAATTCAAGGGATTTTCCTATTTTTTCAACCCGATTTTGCACAATTTTCACTTCTTCTTCAAAATTAGAAGGCACGGGCAATACGACTGTATTAAAACGCCTGCGTAAAGCACTCGATAACTCATTCACTCCTTTATCTCTATCATTAGCCGTAGCAATTATATTAAAACCCCTTCGAGCAGCCACTTCAGTACCTAATTCAGGAATGGGCAATGTTTTTTCTGAAAGTAACGTAATGAGTGCATCTTGTACATCACTTGGAATACGCGTCAACTCTTCAATGCGGGCTATTTTACCATCTTGCATAGCTGTCATTACAGGAGAAGCCACCAAAGCCGCCTTTGAAGGTCCTTCTGAAAGCAACCGAGCATAATTCCATCCGTACCGAATTTGTTCTTCATTCATACCCGCTGTGCCCTGCACAAGTAAAGTAGAATCCCCTGAAATAGCTGCCGACAAATGCTCAGATACCCAAGTTTTGGCGGTACCCGGAACCCCTAAAAGGAGTAAAGCGCGATCAGTTGCTAATGTTGCCACAGCAACTTCCATCAGACGGCGGCTACCATAATATTTAGGTTCTATTTCAAAACCCTTGAACTTACCTCCTAAAAGATAATTCACAACTGCCCACGGCGATAGCTTCCAATTTTGGGGGCGTGGTTTTTCATCATTTTCACTCAGAAATTCTAATTCTTTTTTATAAATCTCCTCTGCATGAGGGCGGATGAGCTCGTTGATATTCATAGTATTGAACAATTAGGTTGTCTCTTGTTGTGTTATATCTGAATCATTATTAAACCCTTCTTCAGCACTTTTTACTGAGGGGGTGTACTCTTCTGACTCTTCTTTATTTTTAAAAGGTGAAATCTCTTGGTTAAATCGAATGAGCTTACGAGCCAAAGTGACTGCGATGGATAAAGCAATAATTGATAAAATAGCTAAACCTTCAAAAGACTTTTGAATAAGGAAAAAATCGTATAAACCATGAAAAAATACGGCTAAAACAATACCCGTGAGCATGTATTGATCCCGCTTTTCGGGTACAAATTTAGCTAATCCTACGTAAGCACCCATCATAGTTGCAAAAGCCGCGTGCGCAGGAACAGCAGTAAAAGCTCGTCCAATTGCTGTACTAATACCTCCATTTTCACCTAAAACATACAACACATTTTCGAGTGTTGCAAAGCCCATACCCACCATAACGGCATATACAATACCATCCATTGGCTCATTAAAAGCATCTTTTGGGTAGGCATAAAAACGTAGAAATAAAAATTTGGAAACTTCTTCAGTCAATGAAATAACAAAAAAGGTAAATAGAAATGTTGTTAAAAAGCTATCGGGGTCTTCTGTTTCTTTAAAATATACTTGACCCAAAAATGCAGGAATGGTGCTAATACAGCCCCAAAGGAAGCAGATAAATAGCATATAATGTGGCTCTTTTTCATATTTATCTTGCTGATAAACCCAATAGCTGATTGCTAAACCAGGGAGTATAGCCAGAACCAACAACAATAATGTCATTCTTAATTTTTGGTCAAAATAGTTTTAATTCAAAGTACTGCACAATTCCATAAAGTTACGAACAATTTTTACGGATTTATCCCTTGCCGTAAACATTCCCATGTGTGCTACTTTAGGTAGAATATGGACATCTGCAACGCGAGGCAAAGGCATCATTGCCATACTGATGGAGTAAGATACAGTCTTGTCTTGCTTACCTATTATCATTAACACTGGGCAATTGATATTTTCAACAACTTCACTGTAATCAGGTCTATTGAGCATGGCTTCTTGTGCACCAATTATTGTATTGGGATGATATTGAGAAGCTTTGAAAATAAGGCTGTTAATAAGAAATTCATTACTTGTTGCAAATAGTTCAGCAAAAAGCTTTGGTATAATCTGCTTTACATATACAATATGCCCATTCGTTTTAATAAAATTAATGGCTTTTATGCGCTCTTCCTTTTTCTCAGGTAAATCCTCAAAAGGGTGAGAATGGAATAAGCCTAAGCCTGTCAATACTGAGGGGTATAGCTTTGCAAATGCTACACTGACATATCCCCCGAGGGAATGCCCTACCATAACACACTTGGAAATTCCTAAATCATCTAAAACAGCTTTTATGCTTTCAGCCATTAGTTCAATAGAGTGTTCAGGCAAAATATCTGATTCACCGAAACCACTTAAATCAGGGCAAATTACTTGGTACTCGCCTACTAAGCCCTTGATAAATGTATCCCAAATAGTGCTGTCCTCGCACAACCCATGAATAAGCATCAAAGGTTGTCCCTTACCTTGTACCCTATAAGCTACTTTTCTACCTTTAAAATTTACGTATTGCATATACTTAGTTTGTCCTTTTTATATAATTCCGAGACTCTGAACTGAGGGGTAGTCCCTTCCATTTTAAAATTGTAAAAATCGTCTTTTTTATTTTAAAATAAATCAGAAAGAAGTTTTTAAATAGACCCTTTATCAAATATTTTATGCAAAATAACAGCTTTTAAACAAATTTGAGATCAATAATAAAAAAAATTACGTCATGTATGGCAAATAGAACCTTATTTTCTAATTTTACGATGTTGAAACTTGCAATAGTTCAGTTACAACCTCGAAAACTCGTGTAATATTAGGGAATATTGAAACAAAATATGGAGAATCTGTCACCCAATCAAAAGGCGTTTAATCGTTTAAAGAAAAACAAACCTGCATTATTAGGAATAGGGCTGATATTTTTTTCTGTCATCATTGCCATTTTTGGATATATAATTTCCCCTGACTCTACACCCAATGCCAATGACCAAATGCCCACTATTGCCCTTAAAAACCCTGGATTTGAAGCAAAGATACTCAAGGTTCGGAAGAATAGAGAAATAGTTGAAAGTTCAATATTAAGTCGTTTGTTTTTAGGTGCTGAAAATGAATTTGAGATGATACCCATTGATTCATTTCAGATTGCAGGCGATTCTGTTTTTTTTAATAAATATAGGGGGGATAATATACATTCTACGATTTTAAAAGAAAAAATACATTTAGCAGATATTGCCTACAATATACCCTTTGAAGACACTAAATCATTGGTAAAAAAAGAAGGTTTTTACTGCTTTGGCAATAAAAAATATGATATAGCCCAAACAAAAATTTTAGTAGAACAGCAGATTAAAACGCAAAAATTTTATCTCGGCACGGATAATTACGGCAGAGATAATCTCAGCAGATTAATTATCGGGGTGAGAATTTCCCTTTTAGTGGGGCTTATTGCCGTGATTATCTCCTTAACAATTGGCGTTCTGTTAGGCGCATTAGCAGGTTATTTTGGGGGGAAAGTAGACGATATTATTATGCTTATAATTAATACTATTTGGTCAATACCGACTATTTTATTAGTTTTTGCCATAGTTTTAGCATTTGGTAAAAGCGTTGGCATTATTTTTTTGGCAGTTGGGTTGACAATGTGGGTGGATGTTGCGCGGCTTGTAAGGGGGCAAGTGCTGTCATTAAAAGAGATTTCGTTCGTGGAAGCCGCTCAAAGTATGGGCTTTAGTACTGGGCGTATTTTAATGCGGCATATTTTACCCAATATTTTAGGGCCAGTGATGGTAGTAGCAGCC
>JANPHO010000469.1:0-7411 GCA_031424515.1 Saprospiraceae bacterium | reverse complement strand
TATCTTTTTACAAAATCATCAAATATTGAAGACTAATTAGCAGCTAATTACCGCCAAATAGCTTAAATGAAATAGGTTTTCCCGTTCCAATTTGCACTTTTAGAAGATAAATACCCTTCGGAATATTGGGAACGGACAACTCATGATAAACACCGCCAATCGTCGCTTTTTCCGAAGAAACTAATCTACCCGCCACATCATACAAGTCAAAAAGTGCCTCTTCTTTGACCAAATCAGTGAATAAAATCCCGATTTTGTCTTTAAATGGACTTGGAAATACCTTATTAACGGCTATTGTCGCATCCTTAAATCGTCTCACCACAAATGGATCGCTGTAAAACTCCAATTTATAATTTGAAGGCACATCCTCATTGTATGATTTTACTCTGAAATAGTAAATATCAAATGGCGTCCCATCTACTTTGTATGTGTATTCACTCAATTCTTCTGACGAAATGCCTTTTGCTTTAAATGTTGCCACTTTTTTATAAGTACGCCCATTATCTGACATTTCTAAGTCAAATGTTTTAGCAAAATATTCAGGTTGAGTTTGAAATTTGGCATTAATGGAAGTTTGTGTATTCGCAAATGCACCTGATTGGTTGATGATGGCTGTTTTTAACTCACCATCATATTTTGAAATTTCAACATCATCAATGGCCACTCCTGCCCCATTTGCTAAGTCTCCATCGGATTTAAATACAAAACGGAATGCAACATTGCGATTTCCAGCCAATGAACTGATATTGACTTTAAACCGTTTCCAATCATCTAATTGACCTGAGAAATAAGATGTGCCAATTGGGTATGCACCACCTAAAACAGTGGTGTTTTTATAATCGTACCATTCCAAATCATCAGAAGAACCTAAAGTTTGCCATGAAAGCCCTTTATCCAAGGAATATTCTACTTGCATGCCATCATAACCCTTTTGAATATCATACATTGCCCAAAAACTGAATTGATAAATCCCTCTCTGGGATAAATCGAACATTGGCAAATATAAATTAGCATTGGTATTTTTTTGGTAAGTCTGTTCTTTCAAGCCTAAAACATAGGCATTTACACCACTATTTGTTCCTGATTTACCAATAATCACCGATTTGCCTTTTTCAAATTTTGACCCCGTAGCACTATACGTACCGAAATGCTCATCTGTGGTTTCAAAATTACCTAAATAACCCGTTGCTTTAGCTTTGTAGGGCGTAGCAAGAGAAGGTAAAACCTTCAAAGTCGTTTTTGATATAACTTTATCATCGCCATTTATCTTCAATGAAATATTATACGTTCCGATTTGGTTGTAAACATGGTTGGTATTTTCAACTGTATCCGTACCACCATCTCCAAATGTCCACAAAAAGCTATCCGCTGCATTGGATGATTCACCCCTGAAAAATGTTGGAGCAGTTACATATGAAACGCCACTGTAATCAATAATGGCTTGAGGTGTGCCAAGTGAAGTGGAAGTCCACATACCCCGTCCATAAGTTGCAGCTAAAACTGTTTTATCGGAATTACGCACACGAACCATATCTGTACGCACCAATGGCGTACCGCGCCCTGGAAAAGGCGGATACCATACGGTTGAAGCACCGTTTAATTGATTGGTTGACCATACCCCCCCCTCAGTAGCAAGCATCATTCGAGTGCCATCAGTAGGGTCAAATACTGCCCAACGCACGGGCATATCAGGCAAATTACCCTCTACATTTGTCCAAGTTTTGCCACCGTCTTTTGTCTCCATTACACTCGGAACGCCGTAACTGGATTGGGTCACCACAATATGATTGGTATCACCTTTTTCAACTGAAACACTTGAAATGAAGCCCGTAAAAGTAGCGACAAGAGTAACATCTGCCAAACTTGAACCGCTTTGGGCATTATCTAAGCGCAAAACTCTACCTTTTTGAGTGCCGATATAGATTCTATTATCCTTATTTTCATCAACTGTAATGTGAGAAATATCGGTTACAGTTGTGCCTTCTATTGAAACCACTTCACCCAAATCTCTATTCACTTTCCATCGCCAAAGCTCACCGTTATTGGTTTGAGCGTATAAAATATTGGTTTTTGAATCGTAATCAGCTGGGTTAAAAAAGCCACCACTTGATTTTGCACCGCCTGAAAAACTTTGACCACCATTATTAGATAGCCGCCAATCACCGTTGTATATTGAACCAATTTGAATTTCAGGTTCATTTTTATCAATAAAACACATAAATCCATCACCTCCTATTGAACGACCATTAACGGTACCGACTCCTGGCGAACGGACTATCAATGTTCCATTGTCCTGAGCACCAGCCATGAGTTGATTTACACCCGAATCAGGATGAATCGCACAAGCATAAAATTGAGTGGTGATAAAACCATCCGTTTTTTCTTTTACTTGAAAACTTTCAGCAGGATTATCTATTCTAAAAACACCGCCATCCGTTGCAATATACAATACCTTTGGATTATTTGGCTCAAAATAAGCACCGTGTTGGTCAGCATGGGCGTATTGAATTGCACCGCAATTGCCCGTCCACATGGTCATTTGAGTCCATGATTGTCCTCCATTAGGGCTTTTATGAAAATCAACCCCTCCTACATATACTGTATTAGGGTCATCAGGTTGAACGACAAGGCTTAAATCATACCAAGCTTGACCTCTTGTAAAATCTGCATCACTGGCAGTAGCACCACAGCCATCTTTCCATGATGGTTTTGAACCCGCTTGCCATGTAGTGCCACCGTTTGAAGTCCGATATATTGCTGAACCTCTGTTACTGACACTTCCCACTGCATACACAACATCAGGATTTGAAGGCGCAACAGCAATTTCAGTTTTAGCCCAACCGGTAGGGAAATTATTTTCAGTTTGTGAAATACTCACCCAAGTTCCAGGCTCGCCGAAACCCGTAGATTTAAACACTTTTCCCGTATTACAGGCATAAAAACGACCATCAGATGCTCTTTGAATGGTATTGAATTTATCATTTGTATTACCAAATCTAAAACCAGAGCCTAATACTTTATACCACGTTTCACCATTATCTTTACTCTTAAAAACACCTGCGAAAGTAGCTGCCAGAATAAAACTACTGTCAGGTGTTACTACCATAGAACTAACAATATTGAAATTACCATCCGTAGTACTGGGTAAAACGCGCCATGTATTACCGCCATCTACCGATTTATAAATACCGTTTCCGCGAGAGTCATTTCCATCAGCATCACCAGTGCCGATATACATGACTTTAAGATTACGAGGATCTTGAACAATACTGCTAATCGTTAAAATATCTAACCAATCATTGATTTTATTCCATTTTTGAGCATTTGCCCCAATACTGGTTGTTTTAAAAAGACCACCTGTAACACCACCTGCAAATACAGTTTGACGAGTTGGGTCAGCTAAATCTACCATAACAGCTTTTGTGCGACCGCCTACATTGCCCGGTCCTCTTTCTATCCAACGCGCTTTTTGAAGACTACCCCTCAGTATTTCTGAGTTTTGGAGCATTTCTTGTTGCATTCTCTGTGCTTTCTCGATCGCAATTTGACGGCGTTCAAGGGGTACATAACCCAAAGCAGGGTCAAGTGTCCGTAACCGCTCCAACTCAGCCGCTTCACGGGCTTTTTCAGCGGGATTCATTTCGCCCTCTTCGCCTTCTTCTTCGCCTTCTTCTTCGTTTGGCTCAAGTTCCGAATGAGTAGATTTTTTGTTTTTAACTATGGTAGCGTTTCCCCCTTTTTCCTCAATTTTACTGAGGGGTCTATTTTCAGAAGTCGTGGAAAACGATTTATCTTTGTTAGATTCAAAATATTCGGATAGGTTTTCCGTTAATGTGGTTGGATTTTGGAGAGAGGAAGTATAAATGGGCTCTTTTTTAATGTTATTAAGATACAGTGCAACACTTATAATTAATGTAAAAAAAAGTAAAAAAGTTAGATTAGATTTTAACTTCATGATAGTGATTGTTTGAATAAATGCAAAGATTTTTATTGATTAGGTTGATATTAAATTCTGTGAATGAGGTGAATCCATTATTCAAGAAGCAAAATTAAATATAAGTATCCTGTTTCTTTTTAAAAAAACAAGAAAATTCAGCTTTTTGTCGAAAATAGATTTAAATGTTTCTACTGCTTTTACGAATGTTATATTAGACATAAAACGCTTATTTTTCAACAGGCTACAAGGTAAATAGTTTAACTTTATTTTAATATAGTTAGAAGAGAATTTTATTTTTAACTATAAGAAGCACTTTAAATTCCCTATAAGTTAACATATAAAAAATAAATACTATCTTATTTAAAACTACCTTTGCTCTGTTTTCACACTCAAAATGATAGTAATGATTAAAAAAATAATACTTCTTTTTATAGTTCTTTTCCCTCTTTCGAATTCTCTTTCAGCTCAATCTAAGCTCAATCAATTCTTCGAATCCTCAGATACTTTTAATAAAAAACGACTTGTAGGCTTAGTCACTACAGGAGTTATTGGTTATACAGGTACAGTTTTATTGCTCAATAATGTCTGGTATAAGGATTTTCCCCGTTCAAAATTTCATTTTTTCGACGATAATGGTGAATGGTTAGAAATGGACAAAGGAGGTCACGTCTTGACTGCCTATGTCGAAGCCAAATGGGCATATCAAGCTTTCCGATGGGCGGGTGTAAAGAATAAAAAAGCGGCTTGGTTAGGCATCGCGTCCGGTACACTGTTCCAGACAACACTTGAAGTTTTAGATGGATTTTCAGCAGAATGGGGTTTTTCTCCTGGGGATGTTATTGCTAATACCAGCGGTTGCGCTCTTTTTGGCATTCAGCAAGCTGCATGGGATGAGCAACGAATGTTATTAAAAGTAGCTAATTTTCCTAAAAAATACTCTAAAACACCTATAAAAGCTGGCGATGGCTCAACTAAATCCGTAAAAGAAATGGCAAATTGGCTTTATGGTGATAATTATGCTCAGACATTTTTTAAAGATTATAACGCACTTTCATGGTGGCTATCAGTGAATCCGCGCAGTTTTGCCAAAAACTCTAAATTTCCCTCTTGGCTCAATATTGCTGTGGGCTACAGTGCTGAAAATGTGTTCGGAGCTTATGGCAATTATTTTCCCGCCGATGATACAAAACTCTACCCACGCTACCGTCAGTATTTGGTTTCATTGGACATTGATTTGAGTAAAATCAAAACGAAAAGCAAATTCCTAAAAGCGGTGTGCAATACTTTCAATTTTGTTAAAATCCCAGCTCCCGCCTTAGAATATAATTCTCTCGGAAAATTCAAATTTCATCCAATAATGTTTTAAAAAGTTCTCAACTTTGCACCTCAACGAATAATGAGTAAAAATGAGTTCGAAAATAGATTGGAATTACTGGTTGATTGGTGCATTAGCTGCCGTGTTTTTTTTACCCTTCTTAGGAGGTGTTCACCTTTTTGATTGGGACGAAATTAACTTTGCAGAATGCAGCCGCGAGATGATATTGACAGGAGACTACCTCCGCCCACAAATTAATTTTGAAGCATTTTGGGAAAAGCCACCTCTTTTTATGTGGCTTCAAAGTCTATCGATGCACCTTTTTGGTGTCAATGAATATGCTGCTCGCTTCCCCAATGCTGTATGCGGAATTGCTACCTTAATCATTATTTATCATATTGGTAATAAGCTCTATGATAAAACCTTTGGTTGGCTTTGGGTGCTTTCTTACTTCGGTTCTATATTGCCACATCTATACTTCAAAAGTGGCATTATTGACCCATGGTTCAACCTATTCATTTTCCTATCTATCGTTTTTTTAATAAAAAATGATGCTCAAACTGAAAATCAAACTTCACGTGACACCTTCATAGGAGGCATTTTTTCAGGCTTGGCGATACTCACAAAGGGTCCTGTGGGATATCTACTGGCTTTACTCACTTGGTTAATTAAGTCATTGATTTACAGAGATTTATCTTTATTAAAAGTTAAAAGATTCATCATTTTTTCATTCACAGCATTAGGTGTCACGATGATGTGGTTTGGTATCGAAACCATTAAAAATGGTTTTTGGTTTATTCAAACCTTCATTGAATACAATCTCAGATTAGCCAAAACTGAGGATGCTGGGCATGGTGGTTTTGTGGGTTATCATTTCGTTGTTATTTTCTTTGGTTGCTTTCCTGCTTCTATTTTTGCGTTGCGGGCATTGTATAAAAAGTATAATTTTTTCAATGAAAATGTAGAATTTACTCGGTGGATGAAAGTCTTATTTTGGGTTGTTATTATCCTGTTTAGTATTGTCCAATCCAAAATTGTGCATTATTCATCCATGTGTTATTTGCCTTTGACTTTTTTATCCGCCATTTCACTAAAGCACATTTTGGATAGTGGTTTCTTCTATCCTTACATTAAAATATTGAATACCGTAATTGGTATTTTTATTGGGATTTTAGTAACCATCATACCATTTGTTGGAATGAATATCTCGGTTTTAAAACCCTTATTTCAACATGATTTATTTGCATTAAAAAACCTTGAAGCACCTGTGCAGTGGACTGGAATAGAAGCAATTGCAGGTATTTTTCTCATTTTAACAATCATTGCCTTCCCAATTGCACTCAAAATGCGGGGAATACTGAGGGGGTACTTCCATTTGTTCCTAACTACAGCGATATTCGTGAATTTGGTTTTATTTCTTTTTATCAATAAAATTGAAAGCTATTCTCAAAATGCAGCTATTGAGTTTTATCAATCAAAATCCAAGGAAGATTGCTATGTTACCACGTTTGGTTATAAAAGTTATGCCCATCTTTTTTATACTTTAAAACCTAAACCCAATAACTCCAAACATACTGATAATGAGTGGTTGATGCGTGGCGAAGTGAATAAACCGACATATTGGGTAGCAAAATATACTTCAAAAGCCCAATTAGATACCGTTTCAACTTTGAAATATCTATATGATAAAAACGGTTTTGTATTTTATCAAAGGAAGTAATCGGGCGTAAAAAAGGTTCAAGTTTTAACGCTTGAACCTTTTTATAGATTTTATATCCGAATTTTAATATCAATTAAACATAAGGTTGATACCCAAACGAGCATTCACAGACTTAGCCGTAGCATTATTCGCTAATGCAAGCACATTATCCGTCAAACCATATATTTGAAGGGCTTTTAAATTGAAAACAAAATTGACACCTAAGTTATTGTAAGTAGAACTTCTCACGGAATATGTTGCACCCAGATGCACTTGCTTTGCCAATCTGAAAGTAGAACTCAACATGAAATCTGTTTTTGAGATGCCTCCCCATGTTTCCATGTAAACCAAACCACCCAATTTAATGGTATTATTCAAATCATAAGAAGCACTAAAATACGTTTTCATCGGTAATTTTATGGTCGTTTCACCCGTTTTTCCTTCTTGAATATTCAAAGCT
>JANPHO010000468.1:0-9357 GCA_031424515.1 Saprospiraceae bacterium | reverse complement strand
TTTAATATCCACTTTAGGGAACAGTCAAGCGCCGCTTGCTCCAAAGCCCCTCTCAGTAAAATACCCCATAATTACAGATATTGAACGCCGCACTCCGCAAAATTTAAAGAAAGAATTTCCTTACAATATTGTTTTAAAAGACAGCTTGGGTAATTTTTTCAGCTCAAAAGATGTATTGGCTACAAAAGGTAAACCCCTCGTTTTAATGTTTTGGATGACGACTTGCGGACCCTGCCGCCTTGAATTGGAAGCCATGAAAACCAATTTTGAAAGTTGGCAAAAAGAAGTAGATTTCAGAATATTAGCCATTTCGATGGATTTCCCTGACCGTTATCCGAATTACGTGGAGCGCGTAAAAAAAGAAAACTGGCCTTTTGAAACTGTCTTTGATGAGCATCGCCAATTCTGTGATGTAATGCCCAATGGTGGCTTAAATGGTCTGCCACAGCTTTTTGTTTTGGATGAAAAAGGCGAAATTAAATATTATCACCGCCGATATATTCAGGGAGACGAAGCGGAGTTGTTCGCGGAATTGAAGAAGTTGAAATAGATAGATAATTCATTAAAAAAGCCCTACGAATGTTTCGTAGGGCTTTTTTAATTTACCTCTTTATGGTTTTCAACAATTAATTATCGTCTGTATCCTTGAAAGATGCAGCATCAAATAAGAGTGAAAAGCGCAATGTATTATCCAATGGTCCACGTTGGCTTGAAGTAGGTACAAGGTATGACAAATTGATGCCCAATATATTGTATTTCAAACCTAAACCAACAGTGAAATATTGACGGCCACCTTTAGCTTTATTTTCATAAAAATAACCCGCACGCACCGCAAATTGCTTATCGTACCAATATTCAAGGCCCAAAGAGTACGTGAACTCTTTTAATTCTTCGCTAAAACCACCCGGTGCATCACTGAATGATTTAAAAATACCAGAAATTGGACTCACTGTTCTCCATGCGCCAGTAGTATCTTGTGGTTGAGGCGTTGGTACCAATAATTTATTGATATCCATTGCTACCACGATACTATTAAACTGGTCAAAAGGAATGTCCCAAGCACCACCTACACCTAAATTAGTCGGTAAAAAGTCAGCGGTACGCAAGTAAGAAATTTTGCTACCGATGTTGGAAACCACAGCACCCACCATAAGGTTAGAAGTACCACCTGACATTTTAATCGGCTTTTTGAAAGTAAATGAAATGTCAGCAGCAGCAGCTTTACCTGATTGGATGCGTTCTCCACCACTACCATCTGGACTTTGACCAGAAGCTAAGTTGGAGTAAACAAACTTACCCGTTAAACCCACTGATAAATTAGGGCTTAATTGGCGTGAATAAGAGCTGGCAATCTCAAACTCGCGGGGGCTACCCTCACCGAGTGGTTGAGCGTTAAAATCTGTCCAAGTGATATTACCGAGAGAGAAATAACGTAAGCCAAAGCCTACAGATTGCTTCACTTTTGAGCCGAACTGATAAAAACCAGTACCGTAAGCCATATAAATGTCATTGACACCCAAATTTCTTAACCAAGGCGTGTAAGTCATTGAAGCTCCAAATTTCTGATCAGCAAAAGCCAATTTAGAAGCGTTAAAATGGATTGAATTGGCATCTGGGCTTAATCCAATTCCTACATCACCCATCGCACCTGAGCGCGCATCGGGGTTAATACGTAAGAATGGTACTGCCGTTTGTACAGTGCCACCACATTTCTGACCAGTAGGCAGAAAGCCATCAATGCATTGAGCCAGTGTTGTGTTTTTTGTCATTAACACTAAAGTTAATGCGAGCGCGGAAATGGCGATTTTTTTCATGTTCCGTAGAGATTTTCAAATTTTGAGTCAGTAGTAAAAAGTTTGCAAAATTACAATTTATCACCAAAAAATACACTTTTAAACGATTTTGTCTATTTATAAAGTATTTTACACTTGGTTTTATTTTTAATATTTTTAATTAATATTTGTAATGTGTTGATTGTCATTGCGAGGAGGAACGACGAAGCAATCTGTACCCCTCAGTACAAATGTAATTTTTCGTCTTTTACTCTTATTTTAAATTATAAAAAAGATTAAATCTTTATTTAATCTAAAATTCACAAATCATTTTCAAGGAGTTTTCAATAGTAACCACTCTGGATTTATACTATTAATCAAAGCCTCTTTCTTTCCTCTCGATCCCGCTTTCAATTGTTTTTCTCTTAAAATAGCCAAATTAATATCTGTAAAATGCTCAAAATAGACTAATTTATCTATATTATATCGAGCCGTAAAGCATTTAGGATTGAACTTTGTCTGATGTTCATTCAACCGTCTTTCAAGATTGTTGGTTACGCCAACGTATAAAACACCGTTGTTTTTATTGGCTAAAATATAAACATAATAATTGTGTTCTCTCATTGTTGTCATTGCGAGGAGCGCAGCGACGAAGCAATCTGTCTCCCTCAGCACAAATACAATTCTTCATCTTTTACTCCTGTTTAAAGTTCTGTGATAAATTCAAAATCTTGACTGTCATTGCGAGGAGCGAAGCGACGAGGCAATCTGTACCTGTCCGTACAAATGTACTTTATCCTCTTTTGCTCCTATTTTAAATTATAGAATAAATTCAAAATCTTGCTTTTGAACAGAGCTTTTGCAGATTGCTTCGTCGTTCCTCCTCGCAATGACAGCCAGCCTATTTCAAAATCACCAACTTCTCAAATTCACTTTCCGCTATCAATTTATTACCTTTAGCATCCTTGCCCGTCAATTTTACCCGATAGAGATAAACGCCTCTTGCCAAATCTCCCCCATAATCATCTTTACCGTCCCATGCAATATCAGTTATACGATAACCTTCGGCGTTCAGATTTTCATCTATCGTTTTAACCAGTTTTCCACTCACTGTGAAAATATTCACCCGTACTTTTAGTTGCTGCCCAACTAAATTATGTTCAAATTGAAATTTAGTATTTGTGGTAAATGGATTAGGATAGTTCAAAACATGAGCCAAAGCTGCTTTTGCGTCTGAATTTACCAAAAATTCGGTATATCCTTCACCCGGATTATTGGCAACATCCCATGCTTTTACCTTTATTTTATGCCTACCAATCGCCAATTTACTGAGGGGGTAGCGTACCACGCCTTTTGTAGGGTCATCTTTTACCGCTTCATAAAAACTATTGAGCGGAACTGTATTTTTAGCATCATCCAATGTTCCAGCCAAATCATGACCTATACTCGTCCCTGCAACATTGATACCATTATCATCGCTTAGTTTTACAAAAAGCGTTGGATTAGGGTCGGTTATACCACCAAATGCAAAATTATCGTCATTCATGTACACTTGCACAATCGGCGGTTTATTATCCAATGATACTGAAGGGTCAGTACCACCGATTATAAGATTTTCAAAATTTCCTGCTGCATCCGTTGCGCCATCGGTGGCATAATAACTGATTTTACCATTTCCGAATGAGTAATCAATATCTTTAGGGATGATGAAAGAAAACTTCCATTCACCACTTTTAACAGTAGCAGCACCTTTAAAAAGAATATTGCGTTGAACGGCAAAATCCCGAATATTACTCCCAGGGTCTTGCCCTAAAGTCCTTAAATTCGTGATTTTATCGTACACAGTTGGGTATAAAGTACCGTTAAAATTTTTCAAAATCTGACCATTATCATCCAAAACCACACCTTCAATAGTCACTTTTTGAAGGGCTTTTACGGTATCAGCGACATTCGCAGCCACTACTTTATTGTTCATTTTAAGCGTGCCAATATTATAACGCGGCAATGCCAAACGCATAGAAGGATCACCAATTAAAGTGAATTTATTGCCATTTCTGCCCGTTTTACTCGCATTTTTAGAACTTGAAATGATATCACCAAGCGTTTGTGCTCGGTTATTGACTTTTTTATAAAGCGTATCAAATACCGCCGATGTTAATTCGGCATTGGCATTGGCGTAAACGGCTCTAACTGTTGAAAGCAACGCTACCGCACCACCGTTGGGGTTCAATAGAGCAATTTCACCAGCCGCTTCTTCTTTTGGATTATCATAACCGCAAAAAGAGCAAGTTGCCGTTATAAACAAAGGCAATTTATCGAAATTTTTCCAAGTGTCAATCTCTTCACGTGTTATAATGGCTTCTTGCGCCAACCGTTTCGGTCCGCCATGCCCTAAATAACACATCGTCAAAACGCCCTTAAATTGTCCTTGATAAATGGCATCATTTAAGGCAGGCACACGCGTACCACCGGCCGAAACCACTTGCGGAAAAGCATCAATATAGAGTTTATCTAAGTTGAAATTTTTATCATTAAACAATATATTATCCGCTATTCTATCTGCATCATTTAAGTGAGCATTTCCATCCTCATCATCTGCCATAAAAATGGCTCGGTTGCGCCAGTCACCCAAAGCATTGGGCGTTTCATAATTCAAAATTTTTCGCACCACAGCGTCTGCCTCTGCTGACGTTTTACAAACGATACGCCCTACGCCAATGTCCAAATCGCCATCCAAATCTTCCCCCCCCTCAGTATCTGAGAGCAAAGCGTAGTAATCATCGCTCGGATATGACTCAATGGCATTGAAATTATAATCCACTTCGTAAGGTGGAATAAAATCACTCGCTTGAAGATTGCCCAACGGATAAATGCGCTTATAATCAAATGAGCCATCGCCCATGAGCAACATGTATTTAAAACGAGCATTCCGAGTGTATAACAGTCGAGCAAAATCTCGAATAGCCGATGGGTCAAGCGCGCCACTCGAAAATTCATTATAAATCTGACCAATATCAGCTATTTCTACTTTATATCCTGACTTAGTGCGCCTTTGCTCCGCAAGCGTTTTGGCAGCCGTTTCAAAATCTTTATGATAAACAATGAGCAAATCAATATTATCAATAGCGTGAAGATTTTGATTGGTTATTTTACCCACCGCTGTCGCTTTAAGCAACGCTGCATTTCTATCAAATGCCACAAATTCTTTTAAAATATTACCCGTAGTTGTACCGAAGCTCAACTGATTACCCGCAAGCGTAACTTCTTGATTTTTAGGCTTTTGCAAATTGGTAATATCCCAAACGAAGGTATTGGTGTTAGCATTAGTTATTGAAAAATTAGTGGAAGCGAAAGCCATACTTTTAACATCCCTAAAGCTCATTTGAGCATCCGAAAGTACCAAACGGCGGCGCACATTCACCTGCACAAAATCCAACCAAGCTTGACTATTCCGAACGGCATTATAGTTGACTTTTATATCTAAATTATCACCCGAAGGTATGTATCTTCCGTTTGTAGCGCTCAAATTCGCAATTTCACCTTCCGTGGGGTCAAAGCCAGATGAATAAACATTTCCTGAAAAAACTTGACCCGAAGACGCCACTGAAAAAGTCGTAAATTCACTGCTTATAGCCGCTAATTGGGCTTTTATTTTAACAGAATCTGCAGCAATAATATTCGGAAATTTGAATTTATCGTTATATGTACGTTCTTGCACACTGCTCACAAAAGCATCGCCGAACCATAATTTGCCAGTTCCCTGTGTACAATTGCAGGACTGCGAAGCAAAAAGATTGATTTTATCTTCCTCAAAGCGCCCATAATCATTAAAACCCAAGGAAGTATAGGCAGTATTAGACACTGAAGGTTGGTTCAGAACGCGTTGACCATTACCCGCATTGATTTTAATAAAATAAAAGGCATCGTTGGCGTAAACATTTTTAGGGCGGTTAAACTCCCTGTTTTTGGCATCAAAAAACCATTTATCGGGGCCAACACCATAGAATAAAATATAATCCCCCGCATCAAACTTTCCATCCGCTTCACCCGAAATGACGATATTATTCTCAATCAAATCATCGGCTCTTGTGGCTGAATTGGCTTCTGGCAACATCCCTCCCCCGTTGCCATACAATTTGATGGTACGCGGGTCAATTTGGTCAATATTGGCAATTTTTAAAGTGTTTTTTAAAAAATCGTAGTCCAATTTGAATACACCCGTCTCTTTTATCGCTATTTTATAAATATCCCCATCTTTTAAAGCCGATTCCCGAGCGCCGAGGGGTCCCCTCAGTACAACGCGGTTTTGAGCTTGAAATGAGACTCTGATGTCAAAGTTTTGGACTTTTTCAAGGTTCGCTCCCGCTTTACGAACGGGTATAAATTTGATATTTCCAAAATATTTATCCCGCTCTTGCGTTACAAATGCGGATATCTTAATGTTATCAGAAAGTTGATTGTGGTCTTTATCCGTAGCAATACTGAGGGGTGTAAATTCCAAATTATCGAAATTGGCACTCAAAACGCCATCAGAATTAAGTGGAAAACGGTACGTAAAAACGGGCAAAGTAGGTGTAGCTGCTTCACTGTAAACGGCCCCTTTAAAATGCGCCATTTCACGACCTTTTTTACCATTAAAACTTTGGTAAAGCGGTGTAGATGCCCATTCAAGCGACCTTTTTATTGAAAAAGTAGATTGTGAACTGGATGAGAGAATAAATGTTAAACTAATGAGTAGCGTAAAAGTATATTTCATATTTCGATAACATTCTTTGATTTTATAGGTTGTAAGTAGTTGGACTAAAATAACCGACAATTTCTTTTTAACGGCTACTTATGTTGCGTGGAATTATTAGAGAATTAATTTTCTTATTTTTTAAAAAACCTGTATATTGTGTAGTGAAATACTATATATTCAAATAAACAGTTATATAGAATATCGCTATAAATTCTAAACTGTTATGAAAACGTTAAGAGGTTTTCAATATTGCAAAAATTGATAAAATTTAACATATTTATACAATATATAACTATAATTTTATCGTTTTGTTAAATTTATTTTTTGAGTTATTCATAAAGCCAAAAGAATATTACATTTTCAAGGCTCTCAATCCAGTTTAAATCTTTTAATATCTAAGCATATAATGATAAAAAAGCTACTTTTCATCCTTTTATTGGGGTTTATACTGAGGGGGTATGAAGCCAAAGCACAAGACCCAATATTCAGCCAATTTTATGCCTCGCCTTTGCAACTCAATCCTGCTTTTGCGGGGAGTGCAATGGCACCTTTCGTGGCGCTCAACTACAGAATGCAATATCCAGGTTTTAATAATGGAGCGGCTTATTCCACTTTTGCCGCCAGTTTTGACCAACACCTCAAGGGCTTGAACAGTGGCATTGGTTTGAGTTTGATGACTGACGACGCTGGGCAAGGGATTTATAAAAAGACGTTTGCGAGTGCCGTTTACTCTTATAAAGTGGATATCAATGAAAAAATATCGACCCGCATAGGCATCGAAGCAGGCTTTATCCAGAGCAATTTGGATTGGAATAAGCTTGTATTCGGTGACCAAATAGAGCCCATAAATGGCCCTTTTAATCCTGATGGTTCCGCACGACCAAGTGACGAATTGCGCCCTGCTAATACGAATAAAACTATTTTTGACGTTTCCACGGGTTTTGTGGTTTATGGTGCGGGATTTCATGGTGGCATCGTTGCGAAACATTTGGCTACACCTAATGAAGGTCTTTTAAATGTAAATCAAAACCTTTTAATAGGGCTTCCAATTCGCTTTACAGTGCATGGTGGATATGAAATTGTGACTAAAAAGGCAACCCGATACAGCCCTGCTAACTTTATAGCACCGACAATGATGTTTGTGAAACAAGGCGATTTCGCTCAATTAATGGTGGGCACGTATGCAGGTTTGGGTCCCATTGTGCTTGGTGGTTGGTATCGCCACGCTTACACCAATCCCGAATCAGTGGTATTAATGATGGGTTTTAAACAGGAATATTTCAAAATCGGTTATAGTTTTGATTATACCATCGGTGGTCTTTCGGGCAGAACGGGCGGCTCGCACGAAATTTCTCTCACACTGAATCTTGACCCCGGAGCGAGTAAAAGAGTGGATATTAGTGATTGTTTTAAGATATTTAGATAGGATTTTGTCGATTTTAATAAAATAAAAAAGCAGCCATTACCCCTCAGTAATGGCTGCTTTTTTTATTGAAAATTGATAATACCTATCAATGAACAATCGTCAATTGCTTCATTTTCACACGGCAGCCTTCGGCTTGTATTGAAATGAAATATTGACCTGACTCCCATGTTTCGGTATTGATGCGTTTTACGCTTGCAACATTGTCCGATTTTTCAGAATGAATAAGTTTTCCTATACTGTTATAAACGGAAATTGTAACCGTTTTGGACTGTACAGAAGCCAAATTAATATCTATGAAATCAGAAGATGGATTCGGGAATACCTCAAAATCACTCGCAATATGATATTTTACCTTCACTTGCTCCGAATACTGAGGGGTCTTCAATACATCGCTGACCAACACAACTTGATAGACGTTATCACCTTCCACAAGATTTTCATCGGATAAACTGTACGATTCTATACCATTTGCTTTATTGGCTGCGTTGGCGTTGACTGTTTTTAAAGTTTCAAATTGACCAAGTTTATTCAGTTTTTCAACTTTAAAATAATCAATGGATTCTGAAGTTCTTGACACCCAATTGATAACAGCTTTTTGACCATCTAATCTGCCATCCACCGCCAATATTTGAGCGACTTGCAAAGCCGCAACCGCCGCCGCTGAAGTGTAGGTAGCCAATGTTTTAGGTCCAAATTCACCATTTGCATAAGGGCGCGCCATAACTTTATTCACACCCGTATTCAATGCCAATTGTGTAGTGTATAGCTTAGCAAAAGGGCTGATAATGCCATCATTACCCATTGGGTCAGAGCCATCGAGGGTGTAATAAAGCACTGAATTAGCGTTTGGATTTGTTGCTAAAACAGGCGCTGTCACTATTCCAGAAGCTTGATTGAAGGTGACGGGTGAAAGTGTATGCGCCAACCCTTTTTGAAGCCATTTATCTAAATTGTATTGATAACGAATCGGTAAATGAGCCAAATTTTCATTGTATTCCTCATCGAAATACGGATTATCATTGTAAAAAGTTTTATTAAAACGAGCCAATTCCAGATTGAAAACAGGGCGAATGATGGCTTTTAAATCATTGAGTTTAGTAGTAATGCGGTTCACCGTCAAAGCGCCATTGGGCTTTTGAAATGCTTCGTACACACGATCGCGCACAATGGTTTTAAATTCTTTATTACCACCTTGGATAAGATTACCAAATATGCTCCCAGGTCCATTTAAGATCAATGCATACGAAGGTGTCGTCCACTTTTGATCATAAGTAAATTCATTTTCATCACTCACTTTTACCAGAGAACCATCTGTATCATGGTTTTCAATCACAAATTTAGTTGTCAACAAATTGCGGTCAGCTATGGCTCTGAATTCCCATTCATTATCAAAATACATCATCATCATCATCATATCTGTA
>JANPHO010000467.1:0-3869 GCA_031424515.1 Saprospiraceae bacterium | reverse complement strand
ATAAAAGCTAACCCCCTCAGTATCGGCAGCAAAACCCGCATCCTTCCACGCCACGACGAGTTACCCGTAAACATCGTCAGATTAGACATGGTTATCGGCGCATAGTGCGTTTTGTATTTGCCCTTGTACCACCACGCAATCAGCGGCAGCAACAAAAGCAACGGCAAAAACTCAGGATTCGCAAATTCTATATTTTTAAACATATATATTAGACGTTAGACAATAGATGCTTAGACTTTAGGCAGTACTAATACTTTTTAAAACATCTAATTTTAACTCATTCTTGATACTCTATACTTTATTCTCATTACTTTCCGCCATATCAATTGGCTTAGGCTTTGTCACTTCCACTACTTCCGAAGCGTAATACCAAAATTTATCATGCACTGTATCAGGCGGTGTCACTTTTGCAAATTTCACTAAATCTGAAGTTTGTAGCAAATCTTGCACATTTTCAAGCAAATTATCCGATAACGGACGTTTTGATAAAATACCCATCAATTCATCGGTGGTACTTTCGAGCGCAGGGATATTCAATTGCTTCTCAAGATACTCCCTCAGTATATAACTCAATTCGGAGTAATATTCCTTGGTTTCACCATTTTGCCAAAGGTTTTTATTTTTTAAAATGGCTAATTTTTCAATGGCAATAATATGCGGGGGCTGAACAATAACCCTTTGCAGAAGATTCCTCTCGGGCTGTTTTTTCAACCTATTGTACAAAAACCAACCTGCTAAACCTAATAAAATAACCACCCCAACTATCATTAAAATTGGTAAAACATCATCCACAAAAGTCCATTCCTCTTTTACAATATCTTTAATCGGCTCTAATTCCATGGCTTTATCCCAATCTTTAGGATTTTTAACAGTTAAAAGCACAGGATTTGATTGAAAAGTTTGAACCTCGCCATTCGGAAATTGTATCGTAAAAGTTAATTGAGGTATTTTATAAAGTCCCGTATCCCACACCGTAAAAGTAATATCTCGATAATAATTGACTCGTCCATTTTCCCATTTTCCCTTATTGAGCACCTCAAAACTCGTCAAAGAATCAAATGGCTCGCTTGGTGTAACACTCACAACTCTATCTTTATCATTCAATACCATTTTGAAATGCGCAGTCATACGGTCGCCAATGAGCATTTCAGTGCTATCCAAAGTCGTTGCCGCATAAACGCCACTATTAGCCTGTGCCATACTCATGATAGCACAAAAAGAAAACATAATGGTTAATATCGT
Source organism: Saprospiraceae bacterium (assembly GCA_031424515.1). Classification (GTDB taxonomy): domain Bacteria; phylum Bacteroidota; class Bacteroidia; order Chitinophagales; family Saprospiraceae; genus JAAFJT01. The sequence continues at coordinate 2,627 of JANPHO010000467.1, read as the reverse complement.
ACCCCTCAGTATCATTGATTGTTAATTATCACTTTTTACGTTTTTCTCAATCTGTTCTTTTATTGCTCTTAAAAAATTATCCGCATTTTTAAGATGTTTTGGCTGTATTTCCTTTTTAAAATCTACTTTAAAATCGTTAAAATCGTTATCAGCACCCACATAAAATTCAAAGCCAATTTGCGAAATAACACTACTTAAAGCCTCGTTTGCTTTCATTTCAGAGATATAATCAAAAAAATCATTAGGATATTCATACAAAAACTTCAAGTCGTATTTTCCCATAACTTCAGCTAATGCTCCATCAGATACTATATTCATAAACATTAACAAATGCAAATAAAATGGTCGAGTATCAGCATTTTTTGTACATGAACTATCCAAAATTGCAAAAGTACAATCATTATCAGAAGGTACTATTTCACATTTATATAGTGACTTTGCATTTTTTGAAATATTAGGGTGATTGAGATAAAAATCAATCGGCTTCCCTTTTAGCGTATTAACTTTAAGCATAGCTTTATAACCATGAGTCAAAGCTCTACTAGTATCGGACGTACATTTATTCTGTTTTGAATCTTCAATTAAAATTGAAGATTCACTAATTTGCTTCGTATTGTTTTTACAACTCAAAACTGTTATAAAAATTATTGCAATTACTATAAATCTTATTTCAAAATGTTTAAATGTAATAAAAGTCTAATGTCTATCTCGAGTACTCGGAACTAACTATCTAAAGTCTTATTTAGCTCTCGATTGAAAAAATGACATCATGGCATTCACATAACTTTCAGTTGTGCGAATGCTCATAAAATCAACACCCGTTTTATTGAAAATGGACTTAAAATATTTGAAATTCTCTCTGTACCAGTTCGTATATTGGCTTCGTACTGAGGGGTTGTCGGTGTCAATCCAAATACGTTCGCCCGTTTCAGCATCCACGGCACGGAATAATCCGACAGGTGGCAATTGCTCTTCATTCGGATCTGCAACATGAACGCCGACAATATCATGGCGTTTAGCTGCAATCCGCAAAGCATCATCATAGCCTCTTGTCATGAAGTCAGAAAGCAAAAAGCAAATACTCCGTTTTTTAATAATACTATTTAAATATTGCAATGCTTTACTCACATCTGTTCCCTTTCCAGCGGGTTCGAAATTGATTAACTCTCTGATAATCAATAAAATATGAGCACGCCCTTTTTTCGGTGGAATAAATTTTTCAATACGGTCAGAAAAGAAAATAACCCCTACTTTATCATTATTATTGATGGCTGAAAAGGCTAAAACAGCACATATTTCAGTCATCATCTCATTTTTAAATTGCGATTTTGTGCCAAAAAAAGCTGACCGACTCATATCTATCACCAACATCACCGTCAATTCACGCTCTTCCTCAAATATCTTCACAAAAGGCGCACCCGTACGAGCTGTTACGTTCCAATCAATATTCCGCACATCATCGCCATACTGATACGACCTTACCTCACTGAACGACATACCCCGCCCTTTGAATGCCGAATGGTATTCACCCGAAAAGATATTTGCCGAAAGCCCCTTCGTTTTTATCTCTATTTTTCGAACTTTTTTGAGTAAATCGCTGGTTTCCATCGATTTTTTAAGACTTTAGTCCCGATCACTCGGGATAGATATTAAACAGAATTATAGTCTGATTTATCAAAAATTACGGAACTTCAACACGATTTAAGATTTGATTTACAATATCCTCTGAAGTAATGTTCTCCGCTTCTGCTTCATAAGTCAAACCAATGCGATGACGTAAAACATCCGCACAAACATTGCGCACATCTTCTGGAATCACATAACCACGGCGTTTCAAAAACGCTAAAGCTTTTGATGCCAAAGCCAAATTGATACTCGCACGAGGAGAACCGCCGTATTGAATCAAGTTTTGCAATTTTTGCAAGCCATATTGTTGTGGATTACGTGTGGCAAAGACAATATCAAGGATGTATTGCTCAATTTTTTCGTCCATATATACTTTCTGAACGACTTTGCGAGCACGGAGAATTTCTTCGGTTGTAACTACTGCCGATACTGAGGGGTTGCTATCGCCTGCTATATTGCGGCGAATAATTTCACGCTCATCTTGCTGATTGGGGTAATCAATTTTCACTTTGAGCATAAAACGGTCAACTTGCGCTTCGGGCAAAGGGTAAGTACCTTCTTGCTCAATGGGATTTTGAGTAGCCAATACGAGGAATGGCTCTTCCAACTTAAAAGTCGTATCACCAATGGTCACTTGACGCTCTTGCATGGCTTCGAGTAGGGCAGATTGTACTTTTGCCGGCGCACGATTTATCTCATCTGCTAATACGAAATTGGCAAAAACAGGTCCTTTTCGTACCGTAAACTCCGCTTTTGCGGGATTATAAATCATCGTACCGATGATGTCGGCAGGAAGCAAATCGGGTGTGAATTGGATACGACTGAAATCAGCGTGGACAGCCGTTGCCAATGTTTTGATGGCTAAAGTTTTCGCTAAACCAGGCAAACCTTCCAATAAAATGTGCCCTCTGGTAAGCAAGCCAATCATCAATCGCTCAATCATGTGGTTTTGACCCACGATGACTTTATGCGTTTCAGCATTTAATTTTTCAACAAATTGG
>JANPHO010000466.1:0-2201 GCA_031424515.1 Saprospiraceae bacterium | reverse complement strand
AAGCATCCGAATTATGACAGAGCCATTACGTTGAATCATGCCTAAAACGGGCGGTTTATCATCTGCGGCAGTGCCTCGACCTCGTTTACCTTTCAAACGTCGTCGTCTTGGCTTACGTTTTTTTTTTAACCGCACTGGGTTTGCCTTTATGACCTGCAACGAGGTACAGTTCATCAAACTCTACTTCGCCCTCCAATATTTCTTGGGGACGCTTTTCATAAACACCCTCTCGTAATAGGCTTGTCATAGCATGGCAATCATTCTCTGTTAAGCCTAATTCTTTGGATATTTGAGCATTTGATAGGTTCAAACTCATCAAATACAAACAAATTATCCATACTTTTAAAGGTTGATGATGTCCTTGAAATACGGTATTGGTTAAATCATCAAAGTATTTTGAGCATTTTTTGCATTGATACCGATAGCGGTGTTCACAACTGTTGTGATGTCCGTGGCGTTTATGCTCTGAACTTTGACAATGGGGGCATTTTACCCCCTCTGACCACCTTAATTCCCGTACTTTCTCGTAACATAGGCGGTCATCTACTATATCTTTTATCTGTAATACCATGCGATTTTTTCACAAAGGTACGCAGCAACTTGAAATCATAATTGAGCCTTGAAGAATTTAAAAAACACTTTTTGGGAAATCTTAATCAAAGTGAAATCAATGAAACGATGATGCAAGATTGTCGTGAACAATATAATAATATTGTTGCAAAAAAAGAAGATGATAATTACTTTGAACCTTTAGATGAATCGCATCGCTCACAGTTAAAGATTTTAAATCAATATGATGAATATTTAAATCAGGTATTTCGTCACAGCGAAATTGAGGAAAATGAGATAGCTATATTAATTCGCCCTTCTTTTGAAGCAGAGAGTTTTATCAGAATTTATAAAAATAATGATGATTATAGCATTATTTGTTTAGTTCCAGAATCCAGTATTTGGCTATATTTAATCCAAAAATCAGATAAAGAGGAACTTGATTTTAAGAAATATCAATTCAATATCGATAATGGCTTGGGAAATGGACTTTTCATGCTCTTTGATAAAACATTATCAGAAGCAAGATTACCGAAATCTAAATTCGCTACTTTAGATGGTGTTGAGTATTTACTTTTAAAAAATATAGAAAGCAAAATATATAGTGTTAGAAAAAATTTAACAAATGAAAACTCCAAAACAGGGAAAATCACAAGTTTAATTGATGAATTATTGGAAGCAATAAAAACTCAATCTATTATATCTCAATCCTCTTATTTTCAGAATAAAATTAAAACTATCATATAGAATAATAGTCAAAAGGCTCGTCAGTTATTGCTGACGAGCCTTTTTTAATACCAAATCAGTGCTTTCCTTCTAAAATCAACCCTTTATTTGGCAACCAATTATCATATTCCATGTATCGAGCAACATCTATGGCTGCTTGTTCTCCTCTCAGTTTAGCAACTAAATGCAGCGCCCCATCAATTCCCGCTGAAATCCCTGCCGTTGTTATCACCTTTCCGTTATCTACAAATCGAACATCAGAAAGTACCTTAGTTTTGGTATACGATTTTTTTAAATCCTCAATACTTGAATGAAAAGTGGTAGCCGTCATATTATCCAATAAACCCGCTTTTGCAATGATAAAAGCACCCGTACAAACTGAAAAATGATATTCAGTCGCAGATTTTCGAGCATTTATCCAATCAATGACTGAGCTATCTTTTGAGGCGACGCTTGCATTGCCACCGAAAAAGGCTAAAATATCCGAAGGTGGAGCATCTTCAATACTGAATTCAGGGATAACCTTTAAAATACCTTGTGAAATAATCGGCTCTTTGGTTTTTGAAATGGTGAAAACATTAAAACCAGCATAAGAAAAAACCTCCATTGGTCCTGCAAAGTCCAATATTTCAACACCATTTTGTAGATAAAAGCCTATTGAAATTTTCTTTTTAGTGATTTCAGCACGTCTTTCAGCCAAGCTTTGTCGCACTAACGACATGCTACAATGTGGACATTTTCCTTCTTTTTTAAATGTTAAAGTATCACAATCTGAACCACAAGGTGGACAAAAGAAAGCGAAAGAGTCATTTTTTTCTGAAATACTGAGGGGGGCTTGTGCTTGAATTTCAACAGTGACTAAAAAAGATAGAATTAATAGAAGAACTTTTTGCATGGCTAAATAGATTTTTAATCATTAAAATAAT
>JANPHO010000465.1:0-12021 GCA_031424515.1 Saprospiraceae bacterium | reverse complement strand
AGCTCAGACCTTGGTAGAAGCGCAAGTTGAAGTTGATGAAGTATGGGATTCTTATAATATGGGTCTTATCACGAACAACGAGCGTTACAACCAAATTATTGATAAATGGACGTTTGCGGATAACCGTATTACTGAAGCGTTGATGAAAGAATTAGCGTTGCACAGACAAGGTTTTAACTCAGTATATATGATGTTGGACTCTGGTGCGCGTGGTTCTAAGCAACAAATTAAGCAGTTGGCAGGTATGAGGGGTTTGATGGCAAAACCACGTAAATCAGGTGATACAGGTGGAGCAATCATTGAAAACCCGATTCTTTCTAACTTCTTGGACGGTCTTTCGGTTTTGGAATACTTCCTTTCTACGCATGGTGCTCGTAAGGGTCTTGCGGATACGGCTTTGAAAACAGCGGATGCGGGTTACTTAACTCGTCGTCTTGTTGACGTTGCTCAAGATGTGGTTATTCGTGAAGACGACTGTAATACACTGAGGGGTATCGAGACGACTTCATTGAAAGAAGGTGATAAGGAAATTGAATCATTATTCATGCGTATAAAGGGTCGTTTTACCCTTCACGACATTGTACATCCAGAAACTGATGCTGTCATGATTCCAGCGGGCGAGTTCATCTCTGATGATATTGCGCAAGCTGTTCAAGATGCAGGCGTTGAGGCTGTGACTATTCGTTCAGTATTGACGTGTGAAACCAAGCGTGGTGTTTGTACAAGATGCTACGGACGTAACCTTGCTTCAGGTCGTATTGCAGAAATGGGTGACGCTACGGGTATCATTGCTGCACAATCAATCGGTGAGCCGGGTACACAGTTGACACTTCGTACATTCCACGTGGGTGGTACTGTAATGATGAGTCGTACTGAAAGCGAAATCGTTGCGCGTGTGAATGGTAAAATTGAATTTGACGAAATCACTACAGTGGAATACAATGAGGATAACGGTAAAACCAATACAGTTGTCATTTCACGTACAGGTGAATTAAGAATACTTGATCCTAAAACAAGTAAAGTATTAGCGACAAGTAACATCATGTATGGTTCGTCTATCTTCGTAAAAGATGGTCAAGAGGTTAAAAAAGGAGACAAAATATGTGATTGGGATCCATTTAACGCTGTAATCGTAGCGGATAAAACGGGTATCGTTCAATTCGATGGTATCGAGGAAGGTGTTACATTCCGTGAAGAACGTGATGATCAAACAGGTTTTGCTGAAAAAGTCATCATTGAATCACGTAATAAACGTAAAATTCCAGTTATCAAAATCGTTGATAAAGATGGCGACGAATTAAAATCATTCACATTGCCAGTTGGTGCTTACCTTTCTGTTGAAGATGGTCAAGAAATCAGCATGGGTCAACGTATGGTGAAAATACCTCGTCGTATGAGTAAAATTCAGGATATTACGGGTGGTTTGCCACGTGTAACGGAGCTTTTCGAAGCGCGTAACCCTACAAACCCGGCGGTAGTTTCTGAAATTGACGGTATCGTTGAATTAGGTAAAGTAAAACGGGGTAATCGTGAAATTTCAGTAAAAGCAAAAGATGGTCAAGAGCGTAAATATTTGATTCCGCTTGCGAAACACATCCTTGTTCAAGATGGTGACTTCGTGCGTGCATGTACACCACTATCTGATGGTTCAATGGCACCACGCGATATTTTGGCAATTCAAGGACCTTTTGCGGTACAATATCACTTAGTGAATGGTGTACAAGAGGTTTATCGTTCGCAAGGTATTGCCATCAATGATAAGCACATTGAGGTAATTGTTCGCCAAATGATGCGTCGTCTTGAAATCGTTGATCCTGGTGACACGACTTTCTTAGAAGGAGAGCCTGTTGACCGCAACGAATTCAACGAAGTGAATGACGAAATTTTTGATAAAAAATTCGTTATTGATGCAGGTGAATCCAACCGTTTAAAAGCGGGTCAATTAGTGACATTGCGCCAAATCCGTGAGGAAAACTCGTATTTGAAACGCAATGATAAAAAAGCTGTAGAATTCCGTGATGCTGTTGCGGCTACTTCAGTTCCACTTTTATTGGGTATAACTAAAGCATCATTGGGTACAGAAAGCTGGATTTCAGCGGCTTCTTTCCAAGAGACTACTAAGATACTTTCTACGGCGGCAATTGCAGCTAAGAGAGATAATTTAATGGGCTTGAAAGAAAACGTAATCGTTGGTAAGCGTATCCCTGCTGGTACAGGTTTACGTCCTTACAATAACCTAATCGTAACCACTCGCTCAGCTTACGAAAGTAACAAAGCCCGTGGCATCTTAGATGATCTCGATATGGATTATGAAGAACAATACGTAGGTGACGAAGCAGAATTATAACTTTCTGTTAGTCAATAAATAAAAAAGCCGCTCCGAATTCGTTTTGGGGCGGCTTTTGTTTTTTAAATTGCCAAATTTAATAAAAAAAGCGGTGAAATACTGAGGGGGTATTCACCGCTTTTTAAATAAGTTAAAAAGATATTTTAAAGCGGTTTCACCGCGTATTTTTCTAAAAACTCCTCCATTTCGGTCACTGTATCAGGTGAACCGATGGCTATTGTGATATTTTGATGAAGGCTTTTAGGTTCAATCTCCATGATTCTATTACGCCCTAAAGTTATGGCTCTGCCACCTGCCTGTTCCACCACGAAACTGAGGGGGGCACATTCATACAGTAAGCGGAGTTTGCCGCGCGGGTGTTTTCGAGTATTGGGATAAATGAAAATACCGCCTTGAAATAAAATGCGGTGAATGTCACTCACCATTGAACCAATGTAACGCAAACCGTAATTCATATCCGAGCAATGGTCAATATAACGGCGCATTTCAACATCAAATTTTAGATAATAGCCTTGATTGACGCTATAAAATTGTCCAGATTTCGGTATTTTAATATCCCTGTGGCTGAGGCAAAATTCGCCGATGGATGGGTCGAGGGTGAACCCATTTACGCCATTTCCTGTTGTATAAACCAGTAGGGTAGAAGTACCATAAAGTACATAACCCGCTGCGACCATATCCATACCTCGTTGAAGAAAGTCTTCTGTTGTGATGGGTTCTGCACTCTCTTTTTTACGTCTGAAAATGCCGAAAATAGTACCTACTGACACATTGACATCGATATTGGATGAGCCATCCAAAGGATCAAAAACAACTAAATACTTGGGTTGTTTGCCATGAATAGACGGAATTGGGACGAATTCTTCGAGTTCTTCACTGGCAATTGCGGCGCATTCACCGCTGTTTTTGAGGCATTCAATAAGTTTTTCGTTGGCATAGAGGTCAAGTTTTTGGACTGTATCACCTGAGGCATTTTGAGAGCCATCCATGCCGAGGATGTTGACGAGTCCAGCTTTATTAACTTCTCTATTGACTATTTTTGCGGCTACGCCGATGTCACGAAGCAAGCCTGTGAGCTCGCCCGTAGCATAGTCAAATTCATTTTGGCGACGAATGATGAATTCGTCGAGGGTGACAATGCGGTTCATTTATAAATTTGGATTTTAATGAAAATGTAAAAAATATAATTGGTTAGGTTTAAAGTACAAAATTAGGCTTTTTAAAATGAAAAAGTTGAGTAAGATTGCCAATATAAGCTGCATATTTTAGTTTAATTGCATTTAAAATTTTTCAAAACAATTTAATTATTTCAAAGAATTTTGTTTTGTTTAAAGCCTAATTTTGAAATAACATTAATAATAATCCTTCAATTAGATTTCAAATTAAAATAATCGAAACTTAAATTCTATTTAAAACCTGAATTTCAAAACCAAACGGATTTTCTTACTTTGCGCTCAGATTTTAAAAACATAAAAATATGGAACATATAGTGGTTATGACAGGCGCAGGAATAAGCGCCGAAAGTGGGATTAAAACTTTTCGCGATGCCGATGGATTGTGGGAAGGGCACGATGTGATGGAAGTGGCATCACCGCAAGGGTGGGCGCGGAATAGGGAATTGGTTTTGAAATTTTATAATAACCGCCGCCGTCAGTTGTTTGAAGTAAAACCCAATGATGCTCATTTTGCAATTGCAGATTTGGAGAAAAAATTTAAGGTGACCGTCATTACTCAAAACGTAGATGATTTGCATGAGCGGGCGGGCAGCACCAATATCATTCATTTGCATGGCGAATTGCGAAAATCACGTTCCACAATGGACTCAGCCTTGGTTTATGACTGTGACACGGACATTAATTTGGGCGATAAGTGTGAAAAAGGGGCACAATTGCGTCCGCACATTGTTTGGTTCGGGGAAGACGTGCCTTTATTGCAAAAAGCGGCCGAAATTACGAGTCGGGCTGATTTAGTTTTGGTGGTGGGTTCGTCCATGCAGGTATATCCTGCGGCTGGTTTGGTTGCTTATGCGCCCAACTACGCTCCCGTTTATTATATTGATAAAAAGCCAGCGGTGAATTATGAATTAAAACAAAGAAAAAATTTACGTATCATTGCAGATGCAGCCACGGTGGGGGTTCGTAAAATTGTAGATGAATTGTTGATTGCTGAATAATGGTGTGTAATTTCAAGTAAAATGTTTCCAAAACAACCTGAGTTTAAATATTTCAAAAATTTGGATGGGCTACGATTCTTAGCGGCTTTTGCTGTGATTATCGGGCACTGTCAAGATATAATCAAGGAAAAAGGTTATATAGCCTATGACCCTTTTGCTAATAAATTAGCGAACTTTGGAGTTGATTTTTTCTTTGTACTAAGTGGTTTTCTTATCAGTTATTTACTTCTTCGTGAAATAGATTTAACGGGTAAAATCAACATTAAATACTTTTATTTCAGGCGTTTTTTACGGATTTGGCCCGTCTATTTTGCCTTTGGATTGTTGGGATTAGCAACTGGGAAGTTTTTTATTGATTGGTTCAATTATCATCCCGAATATTCCCATGATTATTCCATCAAGGATTTTTTTTACAACGTATTTTTTCTCGGCACTTTTAGTATTAATTTTCAAACGATGTTTGGCTTTCATCGCCCCGTTTCGTCTTTGATGGTAGCGCATTTTTGGTCGTTGGGCATTGAAGAGCAGTTTTATCTTTTATGGGCGCCTTGTATGTATTTTTTTAGGAAAAAAACGTGGGTTCTTATTTTAATATTTACCTTAACTGGGTGGTATTTTAATACAATACCCATTGAAAAAGTAATCCAATATGAATCTTTTCACATCAATTTTACTATCAATCGCTTTTTTCACTTTGGTTTGGGGGCTGGGCTTGCTTGGATAATTCGCTACGTTCCATTAGTGCAAATCAGGGATTTTTTATTAAAATGGATTAAAAAATACACCCCCTCAGTATTAGCGGCAAAAAGTAAAATTTCTACTATTTTAAAACCTGAAAATGTATTAAATGGCTTTTTATTAATAGTACAGTTCATATTTTTAATGTATATCTCAGATTACATTTTAGGTAATCATTATCCCTTGAAAGAACGTTTAATTAATGGTTGGGTATCGGTGGGGATAATCACTATGGCTATTATGCCTATATCTATTTTGACCTTTTTTTTACTTGAAACAAGGGTTTTTAAATATCTTGGTCGGATTTCGTTTGGTATCTATATTTATCATTTGATTTCTATTCATTTGATTGATAAATTATTGGAAACTTTGGGTAATACGCCATTACAAACCAGTTATTATTATTTACTGCCTTTTTTATCAACTACATTGGCTATAGCAGCGGCGGCTGCTTCTTATGAATATTTTGAAAAGTATTTTTTAACGTTAAAGACAAAGTTTCACATTGGATGAAGATATTTTTGATTGGGTTTATGGGTTGCGGTAAAAGCTATATTGGAAAAAAATTAGCAGCCTTATTAGGTTTTGAATTCCTTGATTTAGATTCTTTAATTGAAAATACTGAGGGGGGGACTATCGGCGAGATTTTTGAAAAAAAAGGTGAGCCTTATTTTAGGCAAATTGAGAGTGATAGTTTGAAAGGCTTGAGTAAATGGTCGGATTTGGTGGTGGCAACTGGCGGTGGTGCTGCTTGTTTTAATGACAATATAAAATGGATGAATGAAAATGGTGTGACGGTATATTTAGAAACGACATCGCAGCTTTTGCTTGAGCGTTTAGCACAGCAGACCGAACAGCGTCCATTACTGAGGGGTAAGTCAGAGTCAGAGCTTTTGGTGTTCATTGAGAATAAAGTAGCGGATAGGGCGTTTTATTATAATCAAGCTCATATTATTATCCATCAATCCGAAAACAATGATGAGATTGTATTTGAAATATTGAAAAGAATTTTGGATTATCGTCAATCTAATTGATATTCTGTAACGTGATTTTGGTATTTTAAGTGAAAAAAGAGATAAAAACGCTTTGGTTTTTGTTTTAGAGGCGGCATTGTATTACATTTGTGCAACTCCTCTGGGATAACTCACCTCGATTACTGATTTCAACGCATCAAGATCTAATTAGATTTAGCAAAAATCTAAAAAATTCCAATAGTTAGCGGACAGGACAAATTACAAACAAGATATTTAACGTATTAATACCCCCTTTACCCCCTTTTTTTACAAGCTGAGCAAGAAACATTACCAACAGAAAACTCGCATAAAAGAGAACAAACATATTATCAAAATTTCACAAAGGCGCGGAAAAGTTTTAACTTTACCGCGCTTTTGGCGTTTATGTATTTGGTGCTTGGTGCTTGGTGCTTGGTGCTTAGGCAGGAGTAACAGGCACCAAGCACTAACAACCAAGCACCAACAACCAAGCACTAAGCACCAAATACAAAATCAAAGGAATTTTTTAAAAGTTTATAATATATTTTTATGGAACATCAACATTGTGTTATTATTGGTTCAGGACCCTCGGGTTATACGGCGGCAATATATGCTTCAAGAGCGGGTTTGAAGCCTATTTTATATACGGGCAGAGAACCGGGCGGTCAGTTAATGATTACGACTGAGGTAGATAATTTTCCGGGTTATCCTGATGGTATTGGCGGGCCTGCTATGATGGAAGATTTGAAAAAACAGGCGGAGAGATTCGGAACGGAAGTTCGGTATGAATTGATTGAAAAAGTGGACTTTTCGGGGTATCCCCACAAGCTTTATACTGAGGGGGGGGCTGAAATCACTGCGGATGCAGTAATAATCTCCACGGGCGCGAGCGCAAAATGGCTGGGTTTAAAAAACGAAGAAAGATTGATGAATAGGGGTGTTTCGGCTTGTGCTGTGTGCGACGGCTTCTTTTTCAGAAATCAAGAAGTGGCGATAGTCGGTGGTGGCGATACAGCTGCTGAGGAATCTACTTATTTGGCTAAATTGTGTAAAACAGTGCATTTATTGGTGCGCCGTGATGAAATGAGGGCTTCAAAAATCATGCAACAACGGGTGATGAATACACCTAACTTGATAGTTCATTGGAATACTGAAACCCTCGATATATTGGGTGAAGACGAGGTAAAAGGTGTTAAAATCAGAAACGTCATCACAAAAGAAGAGGAAGTACTGGATGTAACAGGCTTTTTTGTGGCAATTGGTCACAAACCCAACACCGATATTTTTAAAGGCTGGTTGGATTTAGATGAGACTGGATATATCATTTTACCCAAGCCGGGGACATCTTACACCAATATTGAAGGAGTATTTGTAGCGGGTGATGCTGCTGATAAAGTTTATCGTCAAGCCATTACGGCGGCTGGCATGGGTTGTATGGCAGCATTGGATGCTGAAAGATGGTTGACTGAAAAAGGAATCGTTTAAAAATATGGGTGATGAGTGATGGGCGATGAGTGATTATCAATTTAAATATCAAAATTGGCTTGTTAATTTACACATTTTGCTGAAAATTTATCATTTTTGCGTTTCTTTTCAAGTCAATTAATTATCTCACTTTTTAGAGTCATTTTTTAACCTTTTTTAATGAAAAAAACTCGGTTATTGGATACACTCTTTACCCGAATAATCGGGATTAAAAATCAACTTTAATATGGCAAATCGTTTCAGAGCGGGCGTTTTACATGGTCAAGAAGTAAAAGACCTTTTGGACTACGCAAATGCTAACAATTTTGCACTTCCTGCGGTCAACGTGGTGAGTAGTAGTACAGTCAATGCAGTATTGGAAACAGCAAAAGCTGTAAACTCTCCTGTGGTTATACAATTTTCAAATGGTGGAGCGGCATTCAATGCAGGTTTAGGCTTGAGCAATGAGGGTCAAAAAGCCTCAATTTTAGGGGGTATTGCAGGTGCTATGCACGTGCATGCTTTGGCTAAAGCGTATGGTGTGACCGTTATTTTGCACACTGACCATTGCGCTAAAAAATTGCTTCCTTGGGTAGATGGTTTATTAACTGCCAGTGAAGAGTTTTTTGCTCAAAGAGGTTATCCGTTGTATTCATCTCACATGCTCGACCTTTCAGAAGAGTCTATTGAAGAGAATATGGAAATCTGCGAAAAATATTTGGCGCGCATGGCTAAAATGGGCATGACGCTCGAAATAGAATTGGGTGTAACGGGTGGTGAAGAAGATGGCGTTGATAACTCGGACGTTGATAATTCAAAATTATATACTCAGCCTTCGGAAGTAGCTTACGCTTATGAAAAGTTGTCGGCTATTTCTCCAAATTTCACGATTGCAGCGGCGTTTGGTAATGTTCATGGCGTTTATAAGCCAGGTAACGTTAAGTTAGAGCCGAAAATTTTGAAAAACTCTCAAGAATACGTGAAAGAGAAATTTGGTTTGGGTTCTGATGTGCCTATCAATTTCGTCTTCCATGGTGGCTCTGGTTCAAGCCGTGAAGAAATCCGTGAAGCAATTGAGTATGGCGCTGTAAAGATGAATATTGATACAGATATGCAATGGGCTTATTGGGATGGCGTGCGTCAATACGAAGCTGGTAAGCATGATTATTTACAAGGTCAAATCGGTAACCCGGAAGGCGATGATAAGCCGAACAAAAACGTTTATGACCCGCGTAAATGGGTACGTGCGGCAGAGAAAAATTTTGTTGAGCGTTTGAAATTGGCGTTTGAGGATTTAAATTGTATCAATAGAAATGCGTGAGAGAAGTATAAACATTTGTAGTAGAGTGTAGATAGATTTAAATTTTAAAATACTTTTTACTCTCTTCTTCAAATTTTCTCATCCAAGTTGTTACTTTTTAAAAAATGTTCGTCTGAAACATGCAAGTAAATTTTTGAGGAGTTTTGTTGCCCTAATACTGTGGGGTATCCTTTTTAAAAATTAAAGAAAAATTTAAACTAATGATTTGCATTTAAAAATCAAATCATGTAGTTTTGAGACAAGTTAATTTCATTTTTTCATTAATAAAAATATCCATTAGTATGTCAATTCAAGCTAAATATCAAGCAGTTTTAAACTTAGGCGAAGACTTAGGTGCAAAAGACGGAGCAGTTACAGAAACAAACGGTGTACTCACTGTTGTTGGTACAGTTCATTCTGCCTACGAAAAAAACCTTTTGTGGGATAAAATTAAAGAAATCGGTGGTGATGCTCCTGCAGATATTATTGCAGATATCAAAGTTGAAACGAATGATTATTATGCAAAATACACCGTAAAAAGCGGAGATACGCTTGGTAAAATTGCAAAACATTTTTATGAAGAGCCTAAAAAATATACTCAAATTTTCGAGGCTAACACAGATATTCTTGATCATCCTGATAAAATCGAAGTTGGTCAAGTGTTGACTATTCCTTTTGAGCAATAAGATTTAATTGCAGACATAAAAAAGAGTGAAATGGAAACGTTTCACTCTTTTTTTATGCTTAAAAATGTATAAAACTTATTTACCGGGTAACTTCAGATAACTCACTTAAATACCTGAAAATGCCGTTAGGCATTCTATATCGGTAGAAAATAATTTAAAAACCCCGCAAGTTCCGTAGGAACGGCATATTAAAATATGTTTTCGATATATCGTTCCTACGGAACTCTAAATAATAACTATTTTTTCTACAGATATAACATGCCTAACAGCATTTTCAAGTATTAAATTGAGTTATCCGAAGTTTACGTATTTAAAACAGCATTTTTACTGAGGGGATAAAAAATTGGTTCCCTCAAAACATTGAGAGAACCAATTAACATATCTAAAACGATATTTTATTTAAACTATTTACACTCAGCCAATTGAGTCATTAAATCCGTAGCTGATTTGCTTGCTGGATTAATTACCAATGCTTTTTGACCAAATTCCTTGGCTTTATTACAATCGTTGACCGAACCATAGTAGTATGCAAGATACATGAAAGCTTTTTCAACGTGTGTTTTACTTCTATCTTTTGGCTTAGCCTCATAGACTTGAATGAGTCTTTCATAAGTCTCTTTAGCCAACCATTTCGGTGCAGCGTCATCGTCTATTTCAGTTTGGCTTAAGCCTTTAAAATAGTAACCATCTGTAATGTCAGGCTGGTTAGCGATGTATTTTTCAGCCCAAGGCAATGTCTCAGGATACATTTTACCGAAATAAGAATAGTACATTGCATAGAAATAATCCGTGTTTTTATCAACTGGACATCCAACTGCTTCTCTTTCAGTCAATAAAGCCAAAGCTTCCTTGATTTTTTGTGTTTTGTAATAAGCGTCCATCAAGACACCATACATATCACATTTTTTAGATGAGTCTAATTCGACTACTTTTACATATAATTTCTTTGCTTCGTCATAATCACCTAACTTGATTGATGCCTTTGCAGGGAATTCATAGTCATAATAGACCAAGCGGTCAACAGGTACTAATTCAAATAATTTCTTAGAAGCTTCACGGCTTTCCATGTAAAGCATTTTAGCATCATCGCCTAATACTTGTTTGTTTTTAGCGTATAACTCATCTGCTTTTGAGCTCTTCGCCCAAGCAATCCAACGGTACATTGTTGTTTGAGTTGGGTCGTCTTTCAAAAGGCTTTGAGCTTCTACTACAGCACGGTCATAATCTTTTGCTTGATAAGTCAAGAACGTGACGAGACGACGACGAGCAGAAAAATCATTACCAGCCAATGGGATATATTTCTCAAGTGTAGGTAATATTTTATCAAACTGTTGAGTCTCCATGTACAACTCAATCAAATCCTTATAAAGAGGTGCATATTTATCGTTCACCTTCAATCCTTCCAATAATTGTTGTTGAGACAAATCCATTTTACTGGCTCTTTTCCAAATTCGAGACATTTTAAGGTAAAGGTCTGCATTGGTTTTATCTTTTTGCGCAGCGGATTCGTACGCACTCATTGCACTACCTGCGTCACCTTTTGCAAGGTTACCATCACCTAATTTCAACCAAGCAATCGCTGCTTTAGGCTCTACGTCACGAGCACGTGAATAATTAGCCACAGCTTGCTCTGGGTTTGGAAACAAAGAATTCAAATAAGAATCGCCAATGAGCATAAAAATCTCTGGGTGACCCTCTTTGTAAGGTTTCTTTTTTGAATCTCGAATGGCTGAATCGAAGGTTTTAAGGGCTTCTTTACCATTTTTTGCGTCTAAAAGTAATTTACCCATACCCACTTGACAGTGAGGGCTACTTTTAGCAATCGTCAAGCCTTTATTGTATTGATCTCTTGTAGATGCAGTTCCCTTCGCTTTTTCATCTTTAGAAGAGTTTTTATCAAGAACAATATCAAGATAGTCGCATTCGCCTAACCAATAATAAGCCTCTGCTTGCTTGAGCGGATCTTTCTCTCCTGTCAAATACTGATTCAATACCTTCTTCGCCTCACCATAGTTTTCGTTAGCAATGTGACCTTTCGCTGCTTCAATTTGAGCGTTCATGGTCATAGCCGTAAGGAGTAGGAAAAACACAACTTTAATTCTTTTCATTGTCGTTTAAAATGTTTTATTTTAAAAAAATTGGGTTTTGAATGTGAGGCTGATGATTTAAAATTCTAAAGTTTTATTCAAAATATTTCAACCGTTACATTATAGACTCAAAACTTGTTAAAATGGTTCTTTTTTATTTGTTAAAGAAAATTTAAACTTTTTATTCTTGAAAAATACAAAATTTAATTTAAAACTCGGGCAAAATTATAAAAT
>JANPHO010000464.1:0-6361 GCA_031424515.1 Saprospiraceae bacterium | reverse complement strand
TAAACCGAGCACATTTTTGCCCGTTTCCCATGCCAAAGCATACCGATTTCTGTCCATCAACTCTGTGTAACTGTAAATCGAAAGAAAAATAAAACCGCCATAAATGAACAGATTTGATGCACCAATGCGCCCAATATTGCCAAAAAAGTAGAAGACAAGGACTGTCACCCACATAAATTGCACCCAAGTCCAAGCGTTTAGAGCTGGTGAAGCTTTAGTTTCATATTTCTCGAAATGATAAGGATCTTCAATTTTTTTAACTGGAAAACGCGCTTCAACATCCGCTGGTCTCCATCCCGTGGGCATGAACCAAATGCGGAATTTATCACGCCAATCAGTGGCATACCAAGCATCTTTTATCAAAAGCCAAAGGTGCTGAAAATTGATTTTTATTGGATTCCACGTTGATGCGGGGCGTGTGATGCCATAGACAGGCGGCACTTCGGGCAGTTCTTCTTGAAAAGTGCCAAACCATTTATCGAATAAAATGAATATTTGAGAATAATTTTTATCCATATATTGCGGGTTGATGGCATGATGAACGCGGTGATGTGAGGGCGTAACAATAATTTTTTCAAGAAAACCCATGCGATTGATGTGTTCCGTGTGGTACCAAAACTGAGCGAATAAATGAATGGGAGCAACAATCGCAATCACCTGCTGTGGCACACCCAAAATAGCCGCTGGTATTAAAAAGAACGTGAAAAGGTTAATGAACGAAGAGATACTTTGCCGTAAGGCACACGCCAAATTAAAGTCTTCACTGCTGTGATGAATGGCGTGCTTATTCCAAAAGAAGTTAACCTTGTGAGCGATGCGGTGCACCCAATAGCCTTGAAAATCAAGTACGATAAAGGCAATTAAATAAACAATAAACGTATTTTGAATCGTGAAAATGGCAATATGCTTCACCAACCAACCATAAGTCAGTATCGAAATACTTAAGCCCAATACATCTTTAACGACATTGGTAATGCCCGAACTCAAGCTCGAAATCATATCCATATTCCGTAGCGTATCTTTACCGACTAAAATACCATAACCTTTTTCAAATAAAACGAAAAAAAGGAAGGCGGGCATAGCGAAAAGCAAAATTTTACCGTAAAGTTCCATCTGATAAATAAATATGACGGTGAGTAATTGATTTTAAATGATGCAATTTACAAAATTACTGAAATTGTATTCAAAAAATCCGCTTCATTTACTGGAAGTGAGCGATGAAAGTATCTATTTTTTGTAAAATGCAAGAAGCCGAAAGTGGCATAAGCGACCTTCGGCTTGTTTTATTTGATTCAGTTACTCTATTCTGCTGAATCTTTGGGTTGATAGCCCCTTTGGATGTATCAAAGTTGGGGGCTTTTATTGAAAAAGTCAAGCCTTGGTATGAAAATAAATGTTAATATGCGATAATTCTTAACTCGCTGCCTTATTTGTGTAAATTGTTTTAATTTTAAACAAAAAATATATTCCTTAAAATTATGAGACTAAGCACCAAATTCATCTTTTTTATCATCGTCATTCATGCCGTGACTATTGCTTTGTCATTTTATATTTTCCGTGAAAATAAGTTGCTTTTCATTGCATCGGAGTTTTTTATTATCATTTCATTGATGATTTGTTGGTCGCTTTACACGGAGTTGATTGCGCCGTTGAATCTATTGATGACGGGTATTGACGCGCTTCGGGATAAAGATTTTAATGTAAAATTTACTCAAACGGGTAAGTACGAGATGGACGAACTCATCAAGGTTTATAACACAATGATTGATCAATTGCGTACAGAGCGCACCTTGCAGCAAGAGCAACATTTTTTCCTTGAAAAACTCATCCAAACCTCCCCTACTGGCATTGTGATATTGGATTTTGACGGAAAAATAACGGATATGAATCCCAAAGCGAAGGAAATAATACCTATATCAAAGAATATTTCTTTCATAGATTTTATTAAAAATATGAAAAAAGGGGATTCTCAAACGCTCAATACTGAGGGGGTCAAAAAATTTAAAATACAAAAAGCTGAATTTATAGATAAAGGCTTTCCGAGGTCGTTTGTGATGATTGAGGAGTTGACATTGGAGATTTTAGAAGCTGAAAAACAGGCTTATGGCAAGGTGATTCGTATGATGGCGCACGAGGTCAATAATTCTATCGGAGCCGTTAATTCCATTTTAGATACTACGGTTCAACTCAACGAAGCCAGTCCTACAACCAATGAAGCCCTCAAAATAGCCATCGAACGCAATGACCATTTGAGCCATTTCATGCGCAATTTTGCCGATGTCATCCGCTTGCCAGAGCCTCGGAAAGAGCATTTTAACTTGATTGAAATATTGAAAAAAACGGCACAATTGATGGAATACAAAGCCCAGAAAAAGGATATTCAATTTGTTTTTGAACAAGCATCCGAGCAACCCTTTTTAATAAAAGCGGATATTTCACAAATGGAACAGGTTTTTATCAATATTATTAAAAATGCTTTGGAAGCAATTGGTGAAAAAGGAACTATCACTATCCGAACCAATAGCCGAGAAAATCAACTTGAAATAGTGGATACTGGCAAGGGGATTCCTCTACAAGTTGAAAAACATCTATTTTCGCCTTTTTTCAGCACTAAAACGTATGGTCAGGGAATTGGATTAACCTTGATTAGAGATATTCTGACGCACCATAATTTCAAATTTTCTCTGAACAGCCATCATTCTGAAAAGGTCAATAAAACCATTTTTAAAATCAATTTTGTTTAATTTTGTTTCTGTTTGTGTATAATTGTTTATTATAACACAAATAGAAACAAATTTATCTATTCGCTTCTGATGGTTTTCGCCATATTCATCACTGCTGCGACGAAAGAAGGCTTTTTACAATTTTCTTCAAAAGATTTCTGAGCATCGTAGGTATTCCTCAGTATAGTGCGTTTTATGCGCTCCAGAATGAGTTCTTTTAAGTCTGAGTCATTGGCGAGTTCTTTAAAAATGACTTCTCTTTCATTCTCAAAATCCTGCTTCTGCTGAGTCGTTTTAATTTTCTGCATTTCAGATTCAGCCGTTTTCACTTTATCAGCTTGTATCTTTATTTTTTTCTGCTGCAAAGATTTTTCCTCCGTCACATCCGTGTAGCCCACTCTCACAGCTTGTACGAAAAAACCCGCTGGACTTCCTTTTATTTTACCTTCATCAATTGCCTTTTGGGTAACTCTCACCGCTTTCTGAATGTCCTCTTCGGAAAACTCATCTAAGAGCTTTTTAAGCATATTAGCCGATACGCCAAAGTTTTTAGCAATCGTTTCTGAAACCCCATTATTAGGCGTTTCAGTGGGTTTTGTACTGAGGGGGGTACTCTTTTCAACATTAAAAGATAATGTCTTTGGCTGATTTTCTGAGATGTGAAAGCGCAAAGCAGTTACTTTTTTCCCAGATTTTATTTCATCATAAGTAAATTTAATGTCGGTGGTTTCAGCCAATCGCCGTTGTGCCTCGTCCAAGACACGGGTTTTGAGATGCCCATAAAGTTCGTATTTTTCAGAAACCCCCAACATAGCTTTCAATTCCTCAATATCTACAACCACATCGCGCTGTCTCCTACCGAGATATTGTTTCAAAATGTGGTACAAGCGAATGCTCGACCCCGTTCTTAGGAACTGATAATTGCGAAAATCGAATTTCGTAAAATCGCTTTTAAGCTGTAAAAGAAAAGGGCGAAGCTGCGGTAAAAACGTGAGCGTAATGAATAGCGCATCATTCTTTTTGGGGCGTTTTATCTTCGCAACGCCCGCGACAAGATGCGTTTCAAGCTCAATTTCACGATTTTCTTCATCTTGATAGGTAATAACTATTTTCCTATCCAATAGCCTTCCTGCGGCTTCAAGAATGTATTTATAGACATTCCCGCTATCAGCAATGCCCAAAAACTTAATCAAATCCTTGATATATATCTTATAACCTTTGAAATCGGTATCCGCAGGGTTAATCATCGTACACATCTTGGCGACAAGAAGGAACTCCCAAAAACTCATATTGTCCTTGTATTTGGCAGCTATGAAATTATTGGATTGTACAAAAATATGGTCTGAATTCCCTAAAAAGACGGGTTTATCGTTACTTTCCATCAATATTTTACGCTTTTTTTTGATAATACAAATATCTTAAATTATCACAGAATAACCAAATCTGTGATAATAAAAAAGGAGTAAATAGGAAACTAGTCCGAATATTATGTGATAATAAAAAACATATCGGAAAAAAGAGAAAATGAAAGTACCGAATATTATGTGATAATAGCCCGAACAAAGTGTGATAATAAAGAGAGGGAAGTACCCTCTGTTTCCGAACAAAGTGTGATAATAACCCGAATATTATGTGATAATACTCCGAATGAAGTGCGATAGTTATCCGAACAGAGTGTGATAGCAGTCCGAATAGAGTGTGATAATAACCCGAATATTATGTGATAGTATTCCGAATAAAATGTGATAATTAAGGTAGATAAAGAGTTGATTATCAACACTATACAATGGCTCTAAACAATAAACATAAACCATGTAAACTAATTAAAACATAAAACAACCACATCAGACTTGAATTCTGTTGTTGCTTTTTTAAAAAAATAAAATGTCCAACAAAAAATAACCTTTGTTGGACATTAAATGTACATCAATAGAAAAGAAACGACTATCAATTTATATTAAATTAGCCGAATTTGTGTATTTTTAAACAATAAAAAACAATATTGTACTTATT
Organism: Saprospiraceae bacterium; assembly: GCA_031424515.1. Lineage (GTDB taxonomy): Bacteria > Bacteroidota > Bacteroidia > Chitinophagales > Saprospiraceae > JAAFJT01. The sequence continues at coordinate 1,625 of JANPHO010000464.1, read as the reverse complement.
TGTTGTTTATTGTTTCCTATTTTGAATGTATTCCCAAGCCGCGACCATGAAAAAACCTTTCATAGTTTGTCCATTTTTACGAATTTGCTCTTGGACGGCATCATATAAATCTTGGGGCAAATCAAGATTGACGCGTTGCGAATCTTTTGGATATTTCTCTTTATAATTAATCACGGTAGGAGCAACCGTTTTCACCGTTTTAATAGTCTCTTTTACAGGTTTAGGTATTTTAGGAACAGCTACTACTGAGGGGGTAACTTCTTGTTTATTTTGTTCACCTGCTCTGAGTCGAGCCAAAGCCGCTTCTTGTTCTTCGGCGGTTTCTACCGTCTTTTTTAACGTTTTTCTTTCAAATTTTGCCATTGTCTCGTTATTTTTAAGATGAAAGTTTTTCCATAATGTCTTCAATTTCGTCTGCTAACCGCTGTATCTCTTCTTTTGCCTTTTTATCTTTATACTCAAAAACGCCTACCCCTTGCACCGTAGTTTCTTGAAATGAAACCCGTTCAGAAATGGTACTTTTGAGCGTTGGTAAATCAAAATCAGTGAGTGCATTGCGTAAATCTTTAGCAATATTGGTCTTTTCATTGTAGCGATTCAAAACAATGAATGCCTCTACGTTCTCTTTTACGGCATTTTTTATCTGTAGAAAGCGTTTTAAAAAGTTTTCAAAAGACCAAAAATCATAGCCACTTGGCGAAATGGGGATGAGTATAATATCACTTGCCAATATCGTCGCATCCGCAAGTTCCGAAAGCTGAGGGGTGCCATCCAAAATGACAATATCGTAGTTTTGAGCGTGGGCTTGGGTCTCGCGGCTGAGACGTTCGCCTACCGTAAATACAGGAATGTGCTTCATGTGGTCATCCCTTTGGCTCGACCATTTGATGGCGGATTGCTGTTGCTTGTCGGTATCCACAATGCACACATTATACCCCTTGTGTGCGAACGCGATGGCGAGGTTGGTAGCAAGAGTTGTCTTCCCTACACCGCCTTTTAAATTCATCAATGAAATAATCATAGTGCAATTTTACATTGTTTCTAAAAGCACAAATATACACAAATTTGCGTATTAAAAAACAATTATAGTTTTTTATACACAAATACAAACAAATTTGTGTAGTGATTAGATTTACTTTTGGGCATATTTTCTCTACTTGCCATTCAAGAAGTTTGAACACATAAAAACTCATAAATAAGCTTTTAAAATTTTGGAAGTGCTCATTAAGCGAATTTTGAAAAATTGGGAATATGTCAAATTTGCCTTTTAAGCTACTTTATTGGTGGATATCAGCCAGTATGAGTTCAAGGAGCAAAAAATTCTTAAATCGCCAATAATGCGGCTTTGATAGTGAGAATAGTAGTGGTTTTTATTGCTGTTTAATGAATTTACGAAATAATTTGTTGGTATTTGTGTATTAGTCAACAAATATACACAAATTTATTTATCCCCTTATCGTGAAACTCGACTTTGGGACGTTTCTTTTTTCAATAAAATTTGCCCATATTCAAGTTGGGTATAAAATCGGAAGTGAAGAGAAATTTGCTTACATTTGTGCTTTATTGTTTGTATTTGTGTATTTATAAACAAAAATATTAAAATAAGGGCAAAATACTGAGGGGGT
>JANPHO010000463.1:0-4447 GCA_031424515.1 Saprospiraceae bacterium | reverse complement strand
GCAGTGCCCCCTCAGTATTGAGCCTCGGAATGAAGTATTACATTATGGGGCAGGTCTGTATCAGAAACGGATATAGAGGTTTAGGCTTATTTGACTTATTGTATCAAGGGCATAAAGAGCATTTATCTGCGCAATACGATTGCGTAGTGACCGAAATCGCAGATGATAATAAACGCTCATTAGCTGCCCACAGGCGAGTTGGTTTTAAAACCATCCATGAATATTTTGATGAAGTAAGCAATAAACATTGGCACATAGTCCTCTGGGATTGGCAATAAAATCACTCACCACCCATCACTCATCACTCATTATTTAACTTATGAATCTCACTAAAGCCCTAATTTGTCTCTTATTTTTTTTCTTATCGATACCCCTCAGTATCCAAGCCCAAAGAAAGAAAAAAGAGAATAAAAATGATGCCTTCACCCGCAGCCGAAAAACACTTGAACCCTTGCCTTTTCACTTTTCAGGATTGGGCTCTTTGAATTTTTATGGAGCAAAGTTTGGGGTTGATTATCCACTTAAAATGGTGGAAATGAGGGGATTTATGGGCAGTTTGCAAGGGCAAAAGGTGACTTATGAGCAATATTTATCCGCCGATGCAGGTCTGTGGCATTATGATGGTGTCCACGAAAATGCTTTTTTTTCTACGGAATGGACATTGCGGGTTATCAATAATAAGGGCTATTTTTGGCAAATGACGCCATTGGGCGTTGGTGTGAATTATGTTTTAAAACCTTTTGTAACGGATAAAATTACCCAAGATTCTTTTCCTGCCAGGAACAAATTTTATGTTACCCCCTCAGTATCTTTCGGTATTGGGCGAGATTTTGCCTTCAACCGAGCCAACCGAGCCAAGCCCATTGTCGCATATTTGAAAGGAGGGATGGCTGGCATGTATCCTTTCAAAAAATGGTTTTATCTATTCCCAACTGCCGAATTGGGGCTTGCTTATAGATTCAGTAGTATCAATGTTTTTGTTAAAAAGGTTAGGCGAGATTAATTAAAAAGTGTTTAGTAGAGAATATTCAGACTTTAAAAATCGGTTAATCATTGAAATTATAAATTACTGATTGTATGGAATTGTTTTAGCTCAACTTCTTAAAAGTTTGAAATGAAAAGAGATATAGAAAATAGAGAAGATATAGAAGTATTGGTTCAACTTTTCTATTCAAGATTGTTGAAAGATCCTTTGATGGCGCCCCATTTTGAACACACGGATTTTGTGCACCACACGCCTCGCATAATAGGCTTTTGGGCTTTTATTTTATTAGATGAACCGATGCAAATTGGGAACGTCTTTAATGCCCACCGGCATTTAAAGATAGACGACCGCCATTTTGAACGGTGGATTCATACCTTTAGCTCTACCATAGATGAATTATTTGAAGGAAAAATTGCTAATAAAGCTAAACAAAATGCCGAAGTTATTGGTTTTACGTTCGCCTCAAAGTTGAAAAACAATAAACAGTTTTAGCGGATTATCGAAGAAATGGGATGTTTGTCCAATTTTAAATATTATTATCTTTTTCTTTTCAATCTTTGACGTTTCAATTTGAAAGTATTACTTTTACAATTATATTTCAAAAGCAGCATTTATAAGTTTCAAACGTTATGATCATATAAATGTACTTATTCACTCGAATCTTGGTTTTAACAAAAATTCATTTCAAAATCCAATACTGGATTTATTATATTTCACCAATCGCCTTCATCCACTCTATTTTACCACCCTACCCACATCAGAGTTTTGGTAGGCTTAGCTGAATTTTAATTAAAACCCAAAAACACTCCGCAGTATTTTAACATAAAATACTGTCTCCTACTTATTATATCTGAATTAATACATTATTTGCCTCAATATTCGAGTGTAATGTAAACTCAATAGGTTAAAAATGAAAAGAAACTTACTTTTTTCAGTTTCACTTTTTGTAGCATTAGGTTTATTGGCTCAATCCCCAGTATCTGTTGAAAATAGTGTTGCTCGGCTCAATCAGATTAGTCAAGGAAGTAGCTTGATTCCTGTTTTTAACCTAAAAACGGGTGAAGTTAAAGGTTCACGCTTTTTTTACAAGGATTATACTGAGGGGGAGGTGTGGTTGAATAAAAATCGTCGTTACGGAAAGGAATATAAATACAAGTTTGATGAGGCTGAAAATACTATTCAGGTGCTCACGAAAGAGGGTAAAGAGATTTTATTAATGAACTATGATATTGAAGTTGCAAAGCTTTATATCGACAATAGTACAGTTACTTATTTTAGGGCAGAAGTTCCTAACAGCGGCGGTATTCACAGATTGTTTCAAGCTCTTTTTGTGGGTAAAAAATATACATTTGTCAAGCTACCGGCTAAAAAGTTAGTGAAAACGGATAAGACGGGAGGATATAATACGGGTGAGTTATATCAGGAGTACATCCCCGTCCATCGTTATTTCTTACAGGTGAACAATAAGCCATTTCAAGAGGTTAAAATGACTAAAAAGAGTCTTTTAAAAGCAATGCCACAAAAGAAAGCGGCATTAGAAGAGCTTTTTGAAGATCATGAGGGTGATATCATGGATTATGAAATCGCAGAGTTACTCAAAGAAACTGAACCTAAGGAAAGTTCGAACTAAAATACTTTACTTTAAGAAATGTTTGAAGAAATTAAGACAATTATGTTTTCGTAAATCGTAAGATTTTTGACCAATAATCAGTATGAAAAAATTAAATTCCACCACGCCCATTTTGAGGCTTGGCATTCTATGCAACGAACTCAACAGGTGACACGCTCACCTGTCGAGTTCGTTTTATTATATTTAGAGATTAACCAGTAATATATTTCAAACCAATTTTTGTGAATTAAAACTTTTATGTAACTATGAAAAAAATCTTACTATTGATTTGCCTTGGCTTGTCATTTGCGGCATTTTCGCAAAAGTCAATATCAGGTAAAATCTTAGATGCCAAAGACAATAGCCCGCTTGTAGGTGCTTCTGTTGTGGTAAAAGGTACTGACCGAGGTAGTATAACCGACTATGATGGCAAATTTGAATTAAAAGCTAACACAGGCGAAACTTTAGTCGTGAGTTTTGTGGGCTACACTTCAAAAGAAATGCCGGTAGGAAATGAAAGTGCTTTTGATATTACCCTTGAAACAGATGCTACTTCATTGAGTGAAGTAGTCATTACGGGTTATGGTGGTGCTTTAAATAAGCGCGAAATCACTGGTGCAATTTCAAAAGTGAAAGGAGAAGATATTAGTAATCTTCCAGTTCAAAGTTTTGACCGAGCTATGCAAGGGCGTGCAGCAGGTGTGCAGGTAACTTCGGCTAACGGTGTTCCAGGTGGTGCTGTTCAAGTACGTATCCGTGGTGTCGGTTCTATTGGCGCGGGTAATGACCCTCTTTACATTGTGGATGGTGTACAGTTAAACAGTGGCGGACGTTCTTCATTTACGTCATCAAACCCGCTTAACTTTTTGAATCCGAACGATATTGAATCAATTGAGATTTTAAAAGACGCCGCAGCTGCTTCTATTTATGGTTCTCAAGCGGCGAATGGTGTTGTATTGATTACTACTAAAAAAGGTAAAGCTGGGAAAACTAAAGTGGATTTGAGCTACTATAAAGGTTCTGTAAATCCAATACAGCAGCTTAAAGTGCTTAATTCTCAAGATTGGATAAAAATGAGAATTGAGGCTGTTCAGAATCAAAGCCCTACTACAACACCTGCTGCTGTTAGATCAAGCGTTTTGACAGGGATTCGTTTACCTGCTGATTACACTGACGAACAAATTGCTGCACTTCAAACATATAATTGGCAAGATGTTGCTTTTAGACAAGGTAACATTGACAATTATGAAATGTCAATAAGTGGTGGTAATGAGAAAACAAAGTTTTACTTTTCAGGTGCTTACAATAGAAATGACGCTAACTTGATAAATGTAGATTTCAAAAGAGGTACTTCTACACTGAAATTAACTCATGAAGCAAGTAAAAAACTCTTAATTGAGACAGCATTAAATTTATCTGCTTCTAAGTCTCGAGGCCAGTTTGGTAGCTCAAACGGTGGTTCTTTCTTGGGTGCTTCTGCTTTCTCTTCTTCTTTAGTATTACCAATGAATCCATTTTATAAAGATGATGGTTCTTATTATGGTACTCCTGGTGATGGAGGTTTGGCTGGTATCTTGAACCAAAACGTTTTGATGGTCAGCGAATTGAATACCATCCAAGCAAATATCAACCAATTAGTAGGTAGTATAACTGCTACCTATAAAATTACTGATGATTTGATTTTAAGACCATTTGCAGGTATTGATTATGGTACTATTAAAGGTTTTAACTATACTGACCCACGTACTGCTGATGCCTTCAACGTAAAAGGTCGTGTATCTACTCAAAATGATGAAAATATTAATTTTATTACCAATACAACTCTAAACTATAGTAAGAGATTTGACGGCGAT
>JANPHO010000462.1:0-4181 GCA_031424515.1 Saprospiraceae bacterium | reverse complement strand
CTGTTCTTGGCTGCTTCGGCTTATTCTCAAGAACCGACCGCCAAGAAAAGCCCCGTCCAGCTTCCTGGTCTTCAAAGCAATGGCCAGACGCTCTTGCCCAACGGTTGGTCATTGACACCTGCGGGTAGGTCGCTGGAAGTGGGTGATTTGCCGCTCAATATTGCGGTTTCAGCCTCTAAAAAGCTCTTAGCCATTACCAATAATGGACAAGGCAAGCAGACAATTCAGTTGATTGATAGCAAAACGGAGAAGATTTTGGACAATGTCGAAATCCCTAAATCATTTTATGGTTTAAAATTCAGCCATGATGAAAAGACCCTTTATGCTTCGGGCGGCAACGATAATTGGATTATGAAATACAATATCGTCAATAATAAATTGGTCGTAAGCGATAGTTTAATTATAGGTAAAAAATGGCCTAATAAAATCTCGCCCGTGGGTATCGAAATTGACGACGATAGACAGCTTTTATACGCCGTTACCAAAGAAAACAACTCGTTGTACATCTTGGATTTAAAAACAAAAGCGGTTGTGCATGAACTCAATATGGGTCATGAAGGCTATACTTGCGTTTTATCACCTGATAAAAAAATATTGTACATTTCTCTTTGGGGAGGGCGTAAAATAGGCATTTTTAATACTGAAACCCGTAAAATGGCGAGTACAATTCCTGTTTCCTACAATCCCAATGAGTTGATTTTAAATAAAAAAGGCACATTAATATACGTTGCCAATGCTGGTGATAACAGCGTTTCGGTGATTGACGTAGCAACGCAAAAAGTTATTGAAGTTTTGGATGCTGCTTTGTATCCCAATTCATTGGCGGGCTCAGTGACAAATGGCGTTGCTTTGTCAAAAGATGAAAAAACGCTTTTTATTGCCAACGCTGATAATAACTGTTTAGCGGTTTTTGATGTGCATGAAAAAGGTAAAAGTGTGTCGAAAGGCTTTATTCCAGTCGGTTGGTATCCGACAAATGTACGTGTTGTTGGTAAAAAGGTATTTGTGGCTAATGGCAAAGGCTTCACCTCATTTGCTAATCCAAAGGGTCCACAACCTATCAAAACGACGGTTCGTTCAGAATCGCACTTGGGCGAAGATACCCGTGGGCAATATATTGGCAATCTAATGAAAGGTACTTTGAGTATTATTGATGATGTTACAGAAGCGAATTTGGCAATTTATTCCAAAAAAGTATATCAAAATACGCCTTATAAAAAAGAAAACGAGCTCGTTACTGAGGGGGAGGCGAATAATCCGATTCCAAGTAAAGTCGGTGGTGCGTCGCCCATCAAACACGTTTTTTATATTTTAAAAGAAAACCGTACTTACGACCAAGTATTTGGGGATATGCCAGAAGGCAATGGTGACACAAGCCTTTGTCTTTTTGGTGAAAAGTACACGCCCAACCAACATAAATTAGCGCGTGAATATACCCTTTTTGATAATTTTTACGTGGATGCCGAAGTCAGTGCCGACGGTCACAATTGGTCAATGGGCGCACACGCCAATGACTATTTGGAAAAGACTTGGCCTACTGGTTATGGTCGCCGAGGCGGTGTTACTGAGGGGATGGGGCGCCGTGAAATCGCCAATGATAAAGATGGTTTTATTTGGGATTTTTGTAAAAAAGCGGGCGTGAGTTACCGCACCTACGGCGTATTTGCTGATGATAAAAAAGGGAATATCTCCGTTTTGGATAAAGACCATGTGTGTTCTTATTTTACAGGGTATTACAATCAAAAAGTAAAAGATACGACTCGAATGGGTCAATGGAGGCGTGATTTTGATAGCTTAGTTGCTTTGAATGCCGTACCTGCTTTCAATTCTATTCGATTTGGTTCTGACCACACACAAGGGCTTGCAGTGGGTAAACCAACGCCTTTTGCCTGCGTTGCCGACAATGATTTGGCGGTGGGTATGATGGTTGAGCATTTGAGTAAAAGCCCCATTTGGAATACTTCTGCCGTTTTTATCTTGGAAGATGATGCTCAAAATGGCCCCGACCACGTAGATGCACACCGCTCAACGGCTCTGGTTATCAGCCCTTACACCAAGCGAAAATATGTTGACCACACGATGTATTCCACTTCGGGTATGTTGCGCACGATGGAGTTGATTTTGGGTTTGCCGCCCATGACGCAGTACGATGCTGGAGCAACGCCAATGTACCGCAGTTTCACCAGTCAACCCGATTTCACACCTTTTCAATCGGTTGAAGTACCCATTAATTTGGATGATTTGAACATCGCCTACACGCCTTCTGCTAAACTTTCAGAAGGTCTGGTTTTTGATGAGGCGGACAGCAACGATGACAATCTTTTTAATGAAATATTGTGGAAAGGTATAAAAGGTGAAACGGCTCAATTGCCTGCACCAAGAAGAAGCGCATTTGTGAGAGTTGTGGGGGTTGATAAGGATTAATTTTTAACTTGATTATTATAGTTGAGCGCATTTTAGGGAATGGTTTTACGGTAGGAGACAAATCGAAATTCAAAGCGGGCTAATAAAAATACTCCTCAGTAAGCGACTTTCTGAAGGGTATTTTTATTGGTTTGGTTCCTAAATTTGTAACTATTATTTTCGCTAAACTTAAATTTCAATAACTATTAAATGATTTTAAATGCGCCAAATACAATTTGCACAATTACTGAAAGTTTCAAAATCAATTATGCAATCTATATTGGCTGCATCAGGTATTTTGATTGATAAAATAACCCCATTACGATTGATTGTTATTGTATCCATCTTTGCCAATATTACTTTGACCTATTTTTATTATAATTATATCACATTCAACTTCGCAATATCTTTTTTTATTTTCATGTTTCTTATGCGATATGTGATTTTGTTTGCATCTTTTGGGAATAAAGGCTTTGCAACTAATCTCATTGCTCGATTGGGTGAAGAGAGAGCTTACGCATATTATGAAGCTGTAACGGGTTTTATGTTTTTTTATAGAAGTACCAGTTTTAATTTTTTAGTGCTGCAAACTGCTTTTTCATTAGAGTTGTTTAGTTTGTATCATAGTACTTTCATTGTAATAGCTTGGATAATGATAATTGTAGCAACCATCGTCAATGTTTGGGGAACCATGATTATTGGAGTCGATGTTTACTATTATAAAGACATGTTTGTACGACGTCCAATTGGCAAGTTTGTGGTCAAAGGTCCTTTCAAATATTTTTCTAACCCGATGTATGGTATTGGACAATTAAATTCTTATGGATTGGCTCTGTTGAGTGGCTCTATTTTTGGTATTTTAGCTGCGGCTTTGAATCAAATTACAATGTATATTTTTTATTATTTATGTGAAAAGCCGCATATAGAGCGGGTTTTTGGTAAAAATAAATTGAAATGAGTCGTTTTATGGCGTAGCTGCTGCATATTTACCTAATCATAAAATAGCCTTAAAATGAGTGTATTAAGCTATTTTGAGTCATCCTTTTGACGCATAAAAGAATTCTTGAATGAAATCTAAACAGAATTTTTTATTAGTATTATTTGTACTAATAATACGAAAAAGAAGAAAGGTTATCAGTAAATTTTTTCAGTTTTACGATAATTTATTTTATTCTGATACCAATCAATATATTGTGTGCAATTCCTTTCAGCCCACTGATTGAATTTTAAAAATGCACTGTTGATAGACATTTTTTCGACTGGATAACTGAAATGCTGAGTGATATTGATAAGCCCAGGGCAAGAACTTTTTGGTTTTACAATACTTTACCATTGCCCGAATCATCATCACCTGTTTTGAAAATGCCATATTTGCTAAAGTAGTAGGTGTTTTACTAGGAAGATGTGCCAATAGCTGAGTAATAGAAACTTGTCCTAAAGCCGAATTATGCCATATATGTCAACAAGTTTCTAATTTTTGTCCATTACATGACGATTATCCAGCATGTAGGAGTAAAAAAGCACATGGGCAATCATCTGCATTTCAGGCGAAGATTGGGCTTTTTCGCATTTTTTTTTCGATGCTAATTCTTGCCAATAAGGTGGTAAACATTGCACTCTTTTAGTCATACCATCGTCAGGCCCTATCGTACAGAATTTAGTATCAACACCTGCCGTTGCAATTCTTATAAAGCACATTGGGCATGGTTCTGCTGAACTAAAAATAGTTAATCCATCCTTACAAATATAATTGTTCCGGTATTTTCTATTCTTTGGAT
>JANPHO010000461.1:0-4164 GCA_031424515.1 Saprospiraceae bacterium | reverse complement strand
ATGAAGAGTTTTTTGATGAAGACCTCTTTTTACGCAGTCAGCAATTGGTTAATCCGCTCGTTATTGCGGAGGCAGAATATCGCCAACGGTATGCTAATAACCTCAATTTGAGTGGCAATTTCGCCTTGTCTCAACTTCTGGGGGTAAAAGGTTTGACATTTAAATCCACTTTTGGTTATGACAATAATGCTACTTTGGACAATCAGTTTTATAGTAAAATAACTGGAACAGCCCGTAATTTTGCGAATAAACCCGTTGCAACCATCGGGGATTTGTCAAGTCAAACAATTAATAATTCAAATACTTTGAGCTATTCGCCTAAAATGGCTAAAATGCATAGTTTGAATTTATTAGTTGGGCAGGAATTGTATCAAACGAAAGTTAAAACTAAAAATATACAAACCCGCTATTTCCCAGATGATATTTCACCTGAAAAAGCGTTGTCAAATATGGCTTTGGGTACACCGCCTACGGGTGCTGCACAACCTGCGCCAACGACATTCGAGTCACCGTATAGCCGCATTTTCTCTTATTTTGGTAGGGTGAATTACGATTTTAATAAAAAAATATTAGCCAGTTTTTCGATGCGGGCAGACCGTTCAACGAAATTTAAGTATGAAAATGGCTTATTGTATTTTCCTGCGGGTTCAATCGCTTATCGTTTTACAAGTGAAAAATTCTTTGCGAACAATAAAATTTTATCTGATGGTAAAATCCGTGCGGGTTTTGGCAATGCAGGTAACAATCGTATCAGTGACCTTCTTTATTTACAGTTATATGGTGTAACGGGTGAATATGCCTTAAATCACACCATTCAGCCAGGTTTTGCACCATCTGCCTTATCGAATGATGCTTTGAAATGGGAAAGTACACAATCCCAAAACATTGGTTTGGACTTGGGCTTTTTTGATAATCGCATCCAGTTGACGGTTGATGCATATAAAAACACGGGTAAAGATTTACTCCTCGCAGTGGCTATTCCGCCAGTTTCGGGTTATTCAACGCAATTGCGCAACGTGGGTTCTACTTCCAATAGAGGCGTGGAATTTCAATTGAATGGCGACATCATTAAGAAAAAGAATTTTACGTGGAACTCCAGTTTTAATATTTCATTCAACCGAAACCGTGTCGAAAGCTTGGGTGGTTTGACGCAACAAACCCGCAACGCAGGCTGGCAAGGTACGGATGGAGCAGACGATTTTTTAGTGAAAGTCGGTGAGCCTGTGGGCTTGATGTACGGCTTCGTAACGGATGGCTGGTATAAAATCGAAGATTTTGACTACAACGCGACGACGAGAGCTTATACTTTGAAAACAGGTGTTCCAACGTCTCAAAATATTTCGGGTACAATTCGCCCAGGCTCTTTGAAAATTAAAGACCTCAATGGTGATGGCTTGATTACTACCGATGGCGACCGCCAAGTGATTGGCAATGCAACACCTGATTTTGTGGGTGGCTGGAACAATCAATTCGCTTATAAAGGTTTCGATTTGAGTGTTTTTGTCAATTTTGTTTCGGGCAACGATATTTACAATGCGAATAATATTGAATGGACTGACGGTACGTTCCCGAACCTCAATATTTTAGCAAAAATGAAAGACCGTTGGCGCAATATTGATGCAGCAGGTAACTTGGTAACAGAACCGACTGCTTTGGCGGCTCTAAATACAAATGCGCAAATTTGGTCACCCGTCAATTCACAACGGTATTTTGTGAAATCAACGGATATTGAAGACGGCTCATTTTTACGTATCAACAACATCACGATGGGTTATACCTTGCCGACAATCTTGACCGCGAAACTTAAAATACAAAGTTTACGGGTATATGGAACGGTTAATAATTTGAAAGTTTTCACCAAATACTCTGGCTATGACCCTGAGGTAACTGCCCGTAACAGTGACCCGCTTACGCCGGGTGTCGATTTTGCGGCTTACCCGCGCGCACGAGTTTTTGTGATGGGTGTGAATGCTACGTTTTAATTTGAATTAGGATTTGTGGGATTTTAAGGATTTATTAGGATTAGTTACTCCCTCAGTATTTTGATGATTTTTGATTTAAAATGTTTAAAAAAAATTATTAAATCAGCCTTAAACTTAAAATACTGAGGGAAGGGAATTAGTCTTTAAAATCCCTCTCATCCTAATTCAAACAAAAAAAATTATGGTTTTATTATTTAAATATTATCAAAAATGAAAAATATGTTCTCTAAAATAGTAAAAGGCTCACTGCTTTTAGCCTTGACTTTTACAACCGATAGCTGCAAAGACTTCATGGAAGTTCAGCCCGTTTCGCAATACAGTGTATCGCAAGTTTTTTCGGATGTTTCAAATGCCACAGCAGCTTTGATAGGCGTTTATGACGAATTGATGGGCGATAATGGCTATGGTATCCGTATCAGTCAGTATTATCCATTTGATTCTGATGAAATGATTTGTACGGGTAATCTTGATAATGGTCGTCGTGGCATCGCCCGCTATCAATTGTTGTTGACCAATGCTGAAATTCGCAATCCTTTCCTTCAATTGTACAGAGGTATTGAAAAAGCGAATTTATGCATTGAGCAAATTCCACAAATGCCACAATATTCAAAAGGAACCGCAGCAGAGCAAAAAGACTTGAAGCGTTTGCACGGTGAGGCATTGGTTTTGAGGGCAACTTTTTACTTTGAGTTGATTCGCAACTGGGGTGATGTGCCTGCGCCAATGCAACCCGCTTATACGCAAAAAGACTTGTTTTATCCGCAAGCCAATCGTGATGAAACCTACGACAAACTCATCGCTGACCTTAAAACAGCTTCGGATTTATTGCCTTGGCGAACAGAAGTTGCCCGCAATGAACGCATTACAAAAGGTGCCGCAAAAGCATTGCGCGCGAGAATGGCGTTGCACAGAGGAGGCTTTTCGTTAAGGTCGGATTCAAAAACCATGGAACGCCGTGCCGATTACTTGAATTTTTATAAAATAGCCCGTGACGAATGCGCCGATTTGATGGCAAACCGCACGCAACATACACTTGTACCCGTTTTTGAAGATATTTGGAAAAAATACATCTGTGCTTTCACGTATGACCCACAAGGTGAGCTCATTTATGAAATCGGTGCGGGTGGCGCAAACAGCAACTCGGATAGCCGCATGGGTAACTACAATGGCATCAATTGCAACGCCAGTTCACGTTATGGAACAGGTGGTGGGGCAGTTCAGCCTTTGCCCAATTATTTTTATGCATTTGATACACTGGATACCCGCCGTGATATCACGATAGGCCCTTATCAGGTGAACGCTAACAATACCAAATCACCGCGTACAATTGCAACTATGTGTGATGCCAAATGGTCTAAATTATGGCGTAATCCATTGTTACCAGGTACCGCTTTGAACCCAGGATACAATTGGGTAGTCATTCGTTTTTCAGATGTATTATTAATGTTTGCAGAAGCTGAAAATGAAATAAATGGTAATCCAACACCTGCTGCTATCGCTGCTTTTGAAGAAGTACGCAAGCGTGCATACAAGGGTAATGAAACAAAAATAGGGGTTACACCAACTACGAAAGCGCTCTTTTTTGATGCCATCGTCAATGAGCGTTGGTTAGAATTTGGCAGTGAAGCCATTCGCAAATACGACTTAATTCGCTGGAATTTATTGGGTACAAAGATTGCAGAGGCACGCCAAACCATTCAAGACATTAGAGATGCAAAAGGCAAATTTGCGACTGCCCCGGACAGTGTTTGGTGGAGAAATAATGGCGAAGAGATAGAGTTTTTCAATCCAAGTGGCTCTAAACATCCCCTCAATATTCCTAAGCAAAAACCCAATCCTACAACTGGTTGGACAGGTTTAGCATGGGGTAAAAGTTTGACAAGTACCACGGCAATAGATAGCAAACCGTTGTGGCAAGCATTTGCGCAATATTTCACCCCTAATAAAAGTGAATTATTCCCATTTGACCAAGCTACTTTGGATTCTTATCAAGGTAAATTGAAGCAAAATCCGAATTACTAAACGATTTCGGAAGTGGAACCTGCCTGTAGGCAGGCAGGTTCCATTTCCAAAATTGACTTAAATTTTAAACTAAACAGCACATTACAAATATGAAAAGGATAAGTATATTTTTTAGTTTTAAAACTATTCTATCAATCTCTATTTTGCTTTTCACTTTTTT
>JANPHO010000460.1:0-5717 GCA_031424515.1 Saprospiraceae bacterium | reverse complement strand
GCACCGGCTTGGAGTTGATGAGTAGACAAGCTCGCAGCATTTTTTCCTATCGTAATACTGAGGGTTGTATTTATCACTTTTCTACCAACTAAATCATAAACCTCAATACTACCAGTTCCAGCTTTTTCAGCGGCAACTTCTATTGAAATATTATCATTAAAAGGATTAGGGGAAATACTTACTGCTGTTTTATATAAATCATTGATAGATGTCAAAACACGTTTTCCATTGGCAAACCAATTGCCTTTTTGAGCATCAGATTTTACCAAAGCATTGCCTGTGGCGGGTTCAATTTTATTAGAACCTAAAGTGATGGTTCTGATTTGATTCTTTCCAGCGGCATCCTCGGTGGTGAATAGCAAACGATTGTCAGTACGAGAATAACTTGGAACTCCCAATGTATTATTGGCGTAAATACCAGTTGAATTGGTAGTGACATCACCTGTCTGGGTATTAGTCGCCAATAAATAGTAATCATCTCCCTGATTTGTTGATTCTATATAATCAAAAGCGATGACATACGGAGAGTTTTTGGCGAATGTAGGGTTGCCAATACTTGTGTTTTCACTCAAATTACTGAATAGTTTTTCTACTGTGCCACTGGCAAAGTTTTTAGTAGCATTAGACCAAACATTGATGAAACCAATATCCCAATATTCAATATCTGCACCCAAATCACCCGGAATAGAATTGAAGGCATCATACATGACATTTTCTCCGAAATGATCCCATTCGAGGGCATCAGAGTATTTTGCGTTGTTTTTGGTCGTAGCATTTTGAGATGTCGTAGGTGTATAGATTTTAAAAAACTTCTGTTGTCTGGTATCGTATGAATACACCCAAATGAGGCTGTCTCTATCGTAGAAGTTAGCCGCAATCTTTCTACCATCTCTTGAAATAGCGACATTGTTCCAAATAGGTTGATTTTCAATAGTAAGAGTATCAAATTGACCCGTAGTCCAATTAATAGTAACTGATCTCATTCTTTTATCGGCACTGATAAAAAAGATAGTAGAACCATCATCAGTAATACTTGGACGACTAAAAACCCCTTTAGAATATAAGGTAGTTGGTTGTAGTCCTGTCGAGGAAGATAATATGAGTTTGGTTGTATCGTGACTAACCGAAATTATCCAATCTGTACCTGGATTGACAGGAAGGTCTTGCTGATAAGCTGTTGCAGTTGTATTACCACCACTTCCTATTCCTACTTGGGTAAAAGCATTCTGAGCGGCTGCAAGAACAGTAGCGTCTGAAGGGTATAAATCTTTACTCGATTGTTCTACCGCAGCCCGTAAATCTATGAATTTAGAGGAGGCAACCAGATATGTAACCAACGCTCTATAATAGATTTTTTCAGCCTTATCTTTACCAACTGAGGCGTTATTAGCAAATAAATAAAAAGCGTAATTGGTAATACCGCTATTGATGTGTACACCACCATTATCTTGAGAACCTGTATAACGTTCCGAATAAAATTTGGGCTGGTAAGAAGGGTCTCCTATTTTAGTACCGCCATTATACGGGTTTGATAAATCTCTTAAAGCACCCGTTGGAAATGAAGTGCGGTCAACTATAACGTCTTCGCCCATTTTCCAGTCGTCTCTATCAATCATTGCACCGAATATATCGGCAAAAGATTCATTTAAGGCACCAGATTCGCCTTGATAGCGTAGATTAGCCGTATTTTGAATGACACCATGAGATATTTCATGCCCTGCTACATCCAACGCCTTTGGTAAGGATGCAAAGAAATCTTTGCCATTGCCATAAAACATAGCTTCTCCATTCCAATAAGCATTATCCATCTGCACGCCTTGGTCAGTAACATTGATGTAAGAGCTAATATTACCACCTTTGCCGTTGATGGAGTTGCGCAAATGAGTAGTTCTAAAATAATCAAATGCTTTACCTGCATTATAATGTGCCGATACACCTTTGGTAGAGGTACTCCACGAGTTATTACCTGATGTAATAAAATAAGCTGGACCATCATCAGTATTTCGGTTATCGAATGTTTGGATAACACCTACTGGGTTACTTGGCATTGTAGAAGTAGCTGATTTGAACATATTTCGGGAAGCATCTATTAAGTAATACGTGTTTCCAACTTGATATGTGTTGACTACCCTTGTTTGATTCAGCAAATCAGTGGCGTTTGCAGTAGTTGCACCATCCATTACGGGTAAAACTGTTGGGATATTTACATTATTTGAAGGTGCTTCTTTATCAGTATGAGCTATACTTTTTGAAGGGTTTATTTCATTTTTATGGATGTGTCCCAATAAATCACAAGAACTGGTGTAGCTATCTATGATTTGATTGGTTTGCGCATCTACGAAATATTCGTATTTGTGAAGTACATTAGGGTAAGCTGAAATATGCCAAGCTAATTTTTCAACATTTTTTTTATCCTGTGCGTGAAAAATGACTAACTCTGAGCGAAACTGCGCACCTCCAATCATTTTCAAAGCCTCAGCATTTAAAATACTGAAATTCGTTTTGATACTTAAATCTGCTTGCACGGAGGATTCAGCAGTACTTTGAGAAACCTTCGCAGTGGTGCTCAATACTGAGGGGTCAGTGTTGCTTGAAGTAAGTTCAGGCGTAGGGAAATAAAAACCATTTACTTCTTCAATTTTACCATTGCGTTCATGTACGATGAGTTCAGAACCCCAAACTGGAATATTGCCGAATTTTTGTTGCAACCGCACATGAGTTTGTCCCAATTCATCAGTTTCAATGCTTTTTATTTCAAATTCGTCTGATGGACTTTTTATTTGCATTGCTGATTTAACAGCATCCAGATACTGATAGGCTCGCGTTGAAATAGGTAATTCACGAGAAGATGTTTCAGGAAGTGTTCCTTTAATCATCGTTGGGAGATCCCCCTCAGTAGTAATGACTTTAAAACCACTTGGTAAAGCTCTTGAGGGACGTGGTAAAAAAGGGAGAGTACGGATATTACTTGTTCCCTCAAAAATTCGAGGTGATTCAGGTACCCCAATCTTTTGATAGTTAGCGGGCTCTTGAACTTCAATTTGTTGAATGGGAGGGGATTGAGCTTTTTTTCGGATATCTTTAGGCTTTTGTGCAACGAGTTGGCAAACAATACCCAAAGTTAAAAAAGCAGGTAAAATGAATTTTTTCATTTAAAAAACTTTTATGTTTATAAAAAACGGTTTTTAGTGAGCGTATATTAGCTAAAGCATATATTAATGAATACAGTAGATTTGATAATAAAGATGCTTTATGATACTCAATTGTTGTTATTATATTTATTTTAAATCTTCTTTTTTAGGGAGAAAACTCATCAACATCTTATGAAGTGCTGAGACTTCAGAGGCCACTGGTTTACTTTTATCGCCCCACACTATTTTATTTTCAGCTTTCGATTTGCTTTTAATGGTGATAAAGTAATACATATTGCCCGGCTCATTGAATTGCATTTCATCGAGTTTGAATGTTTTACTCACACTAAAACATTGAGCTGCTTTATCACGATCAATGTTAGTAAGCACGTCAAACTCTTGACCATCCTTCGATTTTTCAACTATTTTACCATTTTCAAGCAAGCAATACTCTTTAACTTGTGCCGTGAATCCTCCTCCACTGCCGAATATTATTTGAGTAGCGGGCATTTTTTCCATAGCAATTTTTTTGGAGCATCCTGCAAGTAATAATACGAGTATCATTATGGAGGATGCAATTTTTATATTTTTCATATAAACGGTTGATAATAAAGTGGTTAAATATGAATCAAAATACACACCAACTTACAATTAAATGCGTAAATGAGGGTTTTAATAACCTTTTTTTAATAAAATGACAAAAATATGATTATAATATTTGGTGTTAGCAGCCTCTGATATATATCATTACTGACCATACCATTTCTTCAAAATATTTTCAGCTTTCTTTCCTTGGGGTGTATAATCTTTTGCAATATATCCTTCGTGCCCTTGACCTTCTGGAAACCACTTCCAGAGGAATCCGCCAACCCACCATTTTTCTTTCCAAAAAGTGGAAAACAAACCATCCAATGCATTGGCTTGTGCCAGTTCATTGATGGGTGTATCATGAATTCGTTTTTCAACTTCCCAAGAGTTAAAAGCGCATCTATCAGCACTCAAGTAGCCGAATTCAGTGAATATCATGGGCTTTTTATGCTGTTCATGAAACTTTTTCAAGGTCTCAAAATACGGTTTCCATGCCTCTTGAAGGTCTGGTATTGAGGGGGTCGTTTTATCCACCAAAGGGAAATAAGCGTTCACGCCAATATAATCGAGAGCATCCCAAAAAGGAACGATGGGATATTCATCCCAATTGGCTGCATACACCAGTTTTCCACTATATTTTAGACGAGCTTTTTTAATCAAGTTACGCCAAAAGGCTTCCCGCTTAACTACACCAATTTTAAACTCCGTACCGATACATACTACAGCCACTTTCATCGTCTCTGCCAAATCAACGAAAGGCAATATATAGTTCTCATAGCCTTTTTCCCATTGTTCCCATTCTTTTTCTGTATTAAAATCTAACCCACCTGTCCAACCGTTGGGTACATATACTTGAGGTTTTAGCATGACATTTAGCCCTGCTTGTTGAGCGGAGTCTATGGTTGTTTTTACGCCTACCATCCGCTCTCCCCACCATTGCCAACCAACCGCTTCATATTGAACATCCGCTTCATTGAGGCGCGTGTAGCCATAAGGAATGACGGCTATCCAATCCGCTTTTACTGCTTTGACGTCCATCATAGGGGTTTTTGAGAAAGGCTTTGGAGGTGCTACGAAACTCAATCCGCGCATTTTAAAAGGGGATTCATTCGTAGATATAAGGGCTTCATTCGACTTGATTATATTTACTGGAATATTCGCCGCTACTTTTGGGGTAGGGTTATTACACTGATAATGAATCAAAGTGGTTGACAATAGAATTGAGTATAAATAGAACGGTAGCTTCATTATGTTGATATTGAAAGGTTAAAATTATATTTTTTAGTTGAAATACTGAGGGGTATTAGAAGATTGTGTGATTATTGGGTGTAATTTATTTTCTAAAAATCCCATAAGTCTTGTAATTTTAACGTATTAATTACGTTTAATGGCAATTCCATTTTAAGAAAAACGAAGCATTTTTGTTTTAATATATAAAATCATAGCTTTGAATAGACTAAATCAAATATATCAACGAGTATTAGAGTTTTTATCGGGAGGTGGTGAGGATAATATTTATGCCTTAAAATCACAATTAAAGATTTATCTTTTTATCATTGGAATGCTTATCATTTCAGCATCTACTATTTATACATATTTTTTGGTGGAAAGATTGAAAGAGCAGGAGTTATCTCAAATGCTTACTTATAAGAGAGTTTTGGAAATTACTGGTAGTGCTACTTTTGACAAATACCCAGAGGAAGCAAAGACTTTTATATTTAATATAACCCAAAGTAATGTCAATATTCCAATAATTCTTACTGATTCAAGATATAATATTATAGATGTTCAAAATCATAGTGAAATTCAAACAGATGGTTTTGGTTTGAAACCAGAACAAGAACAAGTTGCTAAAAAGATTTTAGATAAATTAATATCTCAAGGTCGTAAACCGATTTACATTTATGATGAATTGGGTATCATTACTTCAAAATTATATTACGATGACTCAAACAATCTCAAACTCCTCAAAAACTACCCATTTTTTCAATTTGCTCT
>JANPHO010000459.1:0-6942 GCA_031424515.1 Saprospiraceae bacterium | reverse complement strand
ATATTCCACCACGGCGTATTGTCGCCCAAACCTTCGAAGCCTGAGCCGTTATTAGCCGCCGCCGAGGTATATTCGTAGAGCATTTCTGAAT
Source organism: Saprospiraceae bacterium (assembly GCA_031424515.1). Taxonomy (GTDB): domain Bacteria; phylum Bacteroidota; class Bacteroidia; order Chitinophagales; family Saprospiraceae; genus JAAFJT01. The sequence continues at coordinate 6,851 of JANPHO010000459.1, read as the reverse complement.
AACCATGAAAACTCGGATTGTTCAACCAATTTACTGAGGGGTCTCTGACGATGATATAGGAAGCCATTGCCGTACCAACTAAAATTAAAAATGGGTGTAGCAAGGCGATAATCATCGCAATTTTCATCTCGCGGGCTTCTATTTTTTTACCTAAAAACTCAGGCGTACGCCCCACCATCAAACCACTAATGAATACCGCTAAAATGATGAAAACATAGAAGTTCAGAAAGCCCACACCCACGCCACCATAAAAGCAGTTGACCATCATACCAAGCAGCGTAAACATACCCGTGAGGGGCGTCATACTGTCGTGCATAGCATTTACAGAACCGTTACTCGTGCAAGTCGTATTAATCGCCCAATAAGCCGAAGCTGCTGAGCCAAAACGCATTTCTTTGCCTTCCATACTGCCAAAAGGTTGGGCAATTCCCATTTTTTCAATAGCGGGATTGCCTTTCAACTCGCCCAATACTGAGGGGGTAAGCAGTAGTAAAAAACCAATGGTCATGACACCGAATATCGTCCAAGCGAGTTTTCTCCTTTTTAAAACATAGCCTAAAGCAAATACCATCGCCATCGGAATGAGTACGATTGAAATGGTTTCAACGATATTGGTTAAATAATTGGGATTTTCAAAAGGATGTGCTGAATTGGGACCGAAAAAACCACCGCCATTGGTACCCATTTGTTTGATGGCAACGAATGCAGCGACGGGACCTCGACTCACACTGACGGTATCGCCTTGAAGTGTGGTGATGGTATCTTTGCCCTCAAATGTCATTGGAACGCCGTTAAAAGCATAAATAATGGCAGTTACAAATGCTAAAGGCAGTAAAATACGGGTACAACTGCGCACAAAAAAGCTGTAAAAATTACCTAAAGTTTCAGATTTTTGCTCTTTCATGGCGATAAAAACGACGCCACAAATGGCAATCCCCGTACCTGCACTGATAAATTGCCACAACATGAGCACCAACTGACCCAAGTACGACAAGCCCGTTTCACCCGAATAATGTTGCAAATTGGTATTTGTGATGAAACTAACTGAGGTGTTAAATGCCAAATCACCGCTCATGGAAGGGTTTGCATCGGGATTCAAAGGAAACCAACTCATATTGGTGAGCACGAACATACAAATGAGAAACCAAACGACATTAATGGTTAAAAGTGCCATTAAATGTTGTTTCCAAGTCATTTTTTCTGTAGAATCGATGCCGCTGAGTTTGAAAAAGAGTTTGTCGAGCGGATTAAAAAGGGCATCTAAAGTTGTTTTTTCATAATTGAAAACTCTTCCGATATATCGTCCAAGAGGAATGGCTAAGGCGCATAAGACGCCGAACATGAAGAGTATTCCGAATAATTCCGTATTCATAATTTTAAAATTTTTCTGGTTTAAGCAGCACGTAGCACATATAGCCAAATACCGCCAAAGCGATGATGAATAAAGCCGTCATAGTTTTTAAATTTTTTCGAACCAATTAATGGATTTGTAAAAAAGGGCGAATAGTACAAGCCCTGCGATGATGAGAATAATGGATACCATATTTTTGATGTTTTAATTATTTAATCATTATATGGCAATAGCTGTTCCTAAGCTAAAAAGGAGAGATTAAGTAATTGAAAATCAATCACTTAAGAGAGTTGGTGCGTTTTAAGGCAATAAAAAACCCTTTCATTTTGAAAGGGTTGGCACTATCGTTTTGATAGGGTTTTAATTCATTTTGAACTCGTCCAGTTTTCGATAAAGCGTTGTGAGGGCAATATTGAGCAGTCGAGCCGTTTCAGTTTTATTGCCATTGGTATAATTGAGGACTTTTTGGATATGGATTTTTTCGGCACTGGCTAAGTCAAAGGCTGATAAATGTTTGCTTTTATCAGTCTGTAAAGTTTTGTTTTGAATATCCAAAGGGAGAGAATCGAGCGTGATTTCATTGCCATTGGTGAGTATGACGCTGCGTTCAATCACGTTTTTAAGTTCACGAATATTGCCGCGCCAAGCGTGTTGTTTCAGTGCTTCTACTGCTTCAGCCGATATACTTTTTATTTTTTTATTGGTTTTTGCGATAAAAAATTGAGTAAAATATTGGGCTAATGGCTCAATATCAACGACTCGTTCACGCAAAGCAGGCAATTTGATTTGAAAAACAGAAATGCGGTAAAACAAATCCTCTCTAAAATGCCCCGCTTCGATTTCCTTCTCCAAATCCCGATTGGTGGCAGCGATGATGCGCACGTTGACTTTTGTGGGCTTGGTTTCACCAATTTTAATAAACTCACCCGTTTCTATCACACGGAGTAATTTGGCTTGTAAATCGAGCGCCATTTCACCCACTTCATCCATAAAAATTGTCCCGTTATTGGCTTCTTCAAAAAGCCCTTTTTGGTCTTTCATAGCCCCGGTAAAAGCGCCCGCCTTGTGTCCAAACATTTCACCTTCCAGCAAATCTTTGCTGAAAGCGGAACAGTTGATCGCGACAAAATTTTGCTTATTTCGCTCACTTTCTTGATGAATGGCTTGCGCAAACACCTCTTTACCAGTGCCGGTTTCACCCGTGAGGAGTACGGTGGTATCGGTTTTAGCAACCGCTTTGGCTAGATTGATGGCTTGTTGAAGCGGTTTGGACTTTCCAATTATTTTATCAAAAGAATGCTTGTCACCGAGTTGTTTTTCAAGTTGTGCGACTCGTTTTGATAAATCCGCTTTTTCAATGGCACGATAGAGTAGGGGGATAATTTTGTTATTGTCATCGCCTTTGGTGATGTAGTCAAAAGCCCCGTTTTTGATGGCTTGGACACCGTCAGGAATATTGCCATAAGCCGTTAAAAGGATGATTTCAATCAGCGGAAATTTCTCTTTTATCTTTTTTGATAAGTCAACACCATTGCCATCGGGCAATTTTACATCGCATAAAACCACGTCAATATCGTGCTGTTCAAGCTTTTTAAAACCCGTTTTACAATCCCCTGCTTGAATCACTTCAAACCCTTCCAAACCGATAATCCGAGCCATCAAGGTTCTCAGTTTTTCTTCATCATCAATAATTAAAATATTTTTCATCAGAAATAATTTCTTCGCTCCAGAGTATGGTAGAATCCCTTTTACGCTGTTCCATGTATAAGATTATGAAATGGAATACAAAGCTAAGAATAAATAAACACTCAATTTAAGTTAGATTTTTATTAGTTAACTTAAGTTTTTAGTTTGTCAGTAGCCAGTTGTCAGTTTGATAATTCTTTTAATAAAACATCAAAAATGAACCTAAAAATGTATTTTAAGACGCTTTTACTGTTTCTGTACTGAGGGGGTAATTGAATATTCAACCTACTAACTAACAACTTAAACTAATTAAAATGCCCACGGGTGCTCGCGGTTTAGAAAAAACGACTTTAATATTTGTTGTGAGCGGAGAAATATCTGAAATGCTGTTTTGCTAAAATGATACCCATTCAACAGATGAGCAACAGGCGGCTGGTCTTTTCTTTTGGGGCACGGTGAACACAAGGAGGTACTTTACTTTCAGGATGATCAACCGCCAACCGCCATAAATGACCGAGGCCCAAGCTAATAGGGCGTGCATTGGGTAGAGCTTGATAGTGCAGCTCAAAGAAATTTTCACTTAAAAATGATTCAAAACTTTCAACGCCTTCACAATGTAGTTTCTTGAGTTCATCACGTATTTCGGGTACCAGTACTTTTTTCAAGGCTTGTGCATTGGGCAATATTTCACTCGGCTCTCCGTAGTAAGTACATAAAAAGGTGTCGGTTGGGACAGAAGAACGATCTACATGAAAAGAATAAACATCGGTTGGGAAAAACGGATAGGAATCATCTCGCTCATAATACTTAATCACATTAAGGGTTGGCGCTGCTCCATGAGCGGTCAACATTTTCATATCATTTAAAAGAATTTCACGAGCAAGTTGCCCTTGTTCACTCAACTGAAGTTCACGAAGTTCTTCTTCATTCAATACCGTTATATTTTCATCCAATTCTACTTTTTTTACAATTTCAGAAAAATCACCTACAAGTTTACGTGTCCAGCAAATCGCATTTATCTCTCCATGAAACGAGGTTGAAACAAGGTCTTGGAAATGCGTGACACGATGAATTTGGTGTTCAGCTTGCAATAAATCTATCATTTTGTTTAAAATACTTTTAAAATCAAATTACGAATAACGCTTTTTTGAGGCAAATCTCGTGACTTGAAATGCCACCAATGCCACTGATTTAATAAAGGTCGGTTAATTTTCAGTATTTTGCAAACCTCGATGGTTGGCTCATCACACCATAGCCAATATTCAATCACTTGACGCTTCCAGTTCCCGTCTCGATAACCAACTTGTCCCATTTATTCTATTCGTCTCATTTTCAGGCTTTTACACTGATTGTGTCAACCTATTCCAGGACGACACACAGATATCAATAATTTATGTTATGTTTATTAGACAATAGAATTTTCGATAATTTTCTCTCAGAAATACTTACACTCCCCCCAATAGCGACACGCCCAAGCTATCCAAGTGCTCCAATTCGGGCCCGTGCTATGACCGCCTGCGTGTTGCCTAAAAGCAATTTCTCCATCCACCAAAGGCGTACCTAATTTAGGAAATTCCGACGTTCCTAAGTCTTTTTTACCAAGCAATTTATAAACCGAACCCGCATAAACTCCACCCAAAAATGTTCCTTTTGCATCCACCCATTGCCCCTCAACTTGTGGCGAACCTGCGCTGATAAAAACGGGACGCGGTGCACACAAAGCCACCAACTCATGCGCATCCACGGGCATATCATCGGGTTTTAAAGTACTGGCATATTTGATAAAATTGCCACAAAACCAATGATATTCACCCGAACCCGCGAGGTTTTCTACTTGTTCACCAAATACACGTCTCATTATTTTAGCACCGCCTGCACCCGAAGAACCGATAAAAGCCAATGAAAAACGAGGCTCAAATGCCATTGCCACGACTGTTGCTTTGCCATATCTCGAAAGACCCTCAATAGCAACTTTTTTAGAATCAACGTCTTTATCCGTTTCAAAATAATCCAAAGCTCGACTGGCTCCCCAAGCCCAAGCACGCAATGTGCCCCAATCATCTGCTTTCCGAAAAGCGCCTTTGTTCACTAAGCCGATAATGCCTTCTGTCAATCCTGCGCCATTGTCAGCTTGAATACTCGAAGGGACGATTATCGCATACCCCCACCCTCTTGAAATCAGTTGCTCTTTCCAAGTTGGCTCACCTGAAGCACCTAAACCCTGAGGCACAGTCGTCGCATTATTGCCGAAAGGCGAACGGATAAAGCCAAATTCCATCACAACGGGTACCGCTTTTGGCGCATTCAAAGGTGTTGCTAATTGCAATTCAATTTCGACTTTTAGGGAGGGATAGGCTGAATTATCAACGACACCCAACAACGTTTTTTCACGAATAGGTAGGTTACCAACCACTGTATCTTTCACCGAAATCACTTTCCAAGTGACGTTTGGGATGTTTTTAGGTAAGCGACCATATATTTCACTTTCAAAATCTTCTACTATTTCTGGTCTGCGTTTTTGCAACCACTCCGTCGCATTTTTAATCTTTTTACCATTTTTTAATACCAAAGGGTCGGGCAAGGTGTATTTGTTGACTTTATCTTCATCCCTATTAGCCGCATTGGGGGCTTGCGGATTACCCGAAGGACCCGGTCGCAAGTTGGTAATTTTAAGCAAATTCAACATTTCTTTATGGTCAGCTTGCGTTTTGCGTTGCATTCGGGCTATTGCGCTGTCTTGCTCGGGCGTGCGTTGCGGTTGTTGAGCAAATACATTTTGATAAATGCTTATCAAAATGAAACAGAGTGCAAGTTTAGTTTTCATCTTATATATGTTTGAAAATAGGTAATTGTAAAATTATTTAAGGCCACTTTTTGTGCTAAAACTCTTTTTTCGTAAATATTTGACCACCTTAACTTTCTTGGCATTGAGGTTATATTTATTAGTCCCTAAATGCCCAAATCCATTAATTGTATCTGTTTGAAATTGACCTGTAATGTCTAATTCAACTTCATATTTTGAGTAGTTATTATGGAGTTTTCTTAATCGCTTGCCTAAAAAATGAGCATTAATAGCATTTTTGACGCTTTCTTCATCGTCATATGAAAAATCAACTTTGCCGTTGATAGGACATTGCTTTGAGTTTGGACTACACAAACTCCAATATTCTTCAACACCTGAAAAAATAGCTCTCACTTTGACCAATTTAGCACTATCATATTGTGGCAACTCACAAAACTCTATTGCCAAAGGTTTTTTCAACTCTTTATTGGGTGCGAATTTGAATCTATTGAATAGACAAGCATTATTAATTAAGAATATTGCTAGTAACAAAAAGTATTTCATGGTGTTTTTTCAATTTAAAATCATAAAAAATGTTTTTTAAAGATCTTTCCTAAAACAAACAATGCGTTCTACTTCTTTAAACCCTAATTTTTTATGCGCTTCGATACTTAAATCATTGTCAATAAGAGAGTCCGAAGCCATTTCAGTGCAGCCTTGTTCTTTAGCCCATTTTTCAGCCGTTTCTACTAATTTTTTACCTATATTTTGCTGACGATATTCAGGTAAAACAAACCAGCCTTCTATGAAACCGACATTATCCGTCTCACAACCTTCGGCATATTGGCGAATATTGGTTTCAATAAATCCAATAATTTCACTCTGCTCATTTTCTGCTAAAAAGACTTGTTGTCGAGGCGATTTTTTTTGAAAAAAGGCATAAGAATCGGCTAAAAGTTCGTTGTCATCGTCTTGGTCAGGCCATAACAATAGGCGCAATTCATTCCATTTTAAAACATCTCCCTCTTGTAC
>JANPHO010000458.1:0-8055 GCA_031424515.1 Saprospiraceae bacterium | reverse complement strand
GTCAGGGCTGGATGGTTTACATAGAAATCTCTAAGCCCTGAAAGGGCGCAATACATCAGAATAGGGTAAAGCCCTATCAAAATTTGCCCATTAAAATATACCCCGCATAATATAGTCAATCCCAAACATACCGTTCATCATAATCCACCTTATACCTTTTCAAAAATCCTCTATATTCATCTTGAAAAGACTCATCTTTATGATGGATATGTTGATTTTCGATGTACTGAACGACTGAACCCACCTGTTTAGGATTGACGGAAAATGCCCCGTAACCATCTTGCCAATAAAAGTAGGAATAATCCTCACCTTTGGTTTTTATCCATTTTGAAGAGTGAGATTTTATTTCTTCTACTAATTTCATTAAAGCAATTTTTTTGGAAAGCATACAGAGAATATGAACATGGTCGGTGTAGCCTCCGATTTTGATAGGTGGACACTCAAGTTTTTTACAAACGCCACCTAAATAGCTGTGTAGCTCATCTTCAACGGGTGGGTGTATAAACGTTTGACGGTTTTTTGTACTAAAAACGATATGCAGGTAGTTTTTGACAAGTGATTGACTCATAGTATTATCAAGTTTTATTAAAAGAAACGAAAATATAATGTTTCGCCGTTTTTTTAATAGAAATTTGATTTTTATTTAAAAATAAAGCTTCCAAAAGAGCCATTACTCTTTGGAAGCTTTATACTAAATACTGTTTTCTAATTCATTTTTTCCAAATAAAAAAAGCTTTTCCAATCAAATACGATTCGGGTAAAAGTCCCCAATTTCGAGAATCGTCTGACTCAGCTTCATTGTCGCCGATGACATAAAAATAATTTTGTGTAAAAGTATAAGTATCATTGATGGCATTATTGATGTAAATTTTATCACCTATGAGAGCGGCTTGCACTTGCTCGTATTTTTGAATAAGGGGCTGATAAAAATCAAAATTTTGCGCATTAAAATGGATGGTTTGCCCTTTTTGTGGAATTGGAAAAGCCATTGGATTATCATTTTGTAAGGTGTAATGCCCATTTAATTTTATAATCGAATCATTGGGCAGACCGACGCATCTTTTCACAAATTGCACCTTTTTATCCAAAGGAAATTGAAAGGCAATAATTTCCCCTTTTTTTATCGGGCAAACAGGCAGTTTTTTAATCCAAATCCAATCACCAATATTTAAAGTTGGTTGCATAGAAGGTGTTGGTATGGTATAGCCCTCTATAACCCATGCCTTTAAGCCTAAAGCAATAACGATAAAAATGACTGAATAAAAAAGGACTCTTTGCATCTGTTTTGGATGTTTTTTTTATGATTCAAGCTATATTAATGTACATTTTATTCACCACAAAGAGCACAAAGAAACACAAAGGGTTTTTTAAACCTCAAACATAAATTTTTTAATAAAATAGCCCTTTGTGTTTCTTTGTGCTCTTTGTGGTGAGTAAAATGTATGATAATATTGATTCGAGTCTTTAATACTGAGGGGTATGCTATTTTAAAACATTGAAAATCAATACTTTAAAACAGCATACCCCTCAGTACTTTTTATTTTACAACGCTCACTTTTATGGTCTGAACCAATTGTCCATTCGCTTTGAGGGCAGCAAAATAGACACCCACTGGCAATTGTTTGGGTTGCCAAACCACTTGGTACTCGTTGGCGACTTGATTTTGATTCACCACGTTATCCACTAATTTACCACTCATGTCATAAATGCTCAAATTAATTTGTGCACTCGAAGCCACGTGGTATTTGAAAGTAGTAGAAGTGGAAACCGGATTCGGATAATTTTGGTTTAAAACGGCAATTGGTGCTTGCAACCCTAAACTACTATTCGCCTCTTTTGTGGATGTTGAAATAGCGCCACCTCCGCAACGCCCGAAGCCACTCCAAGGTGCTTGCACATAAGGAAACGCAGCTTTAAATGTTGTGTCATTTGCTTCGATACCCGTTGTGTAACCCAACACATTTAAGAGTTTTGGTGTCACAGGACTTTGACCAATAACCCAATCATCGTAAAATAAGCCCACCGCAGCCAAAGCCACACCTGAAACCGCTTGTAATTCAATTCGGGTAACATCATCCTCTAAGCGTCTGCCATTCGGGAAACCATCCATGTTTGGAATCCATTCCATTTTATTGCTTGTGTTGTAAACCGGATCAGTTAAACCCAAAACTGCTGCTTGCACAATACCCAAAGAACTGAATTTAGGGTGATTGCGTGGTGTAATCGGCACTGCCATATTCAAACGCAACATATCGCCAAAGGTCGGTAAAAAGTTATTGATAAAAGGCTTGCCCGCAGTGAACGGATTACCCGCTGTTTTACCTGTAGCCAACTGATAAGGAGCTAAATTTGGTACTCCCGTATAGAAAATCGGTAAAATATCCACTGAGCGTGGTTGATTTGGTCGCAATAAATATTTACCGAAAATAGCAGTATCTAAGGCTGAGTTTTTAGTAGCAGCATTGCCATAAAGTACATTTAAACCCTGTTTGCCGTTACCAAAATCAACATTTCCTAATACAGTTGCAGCTGCTCTTTGAGTGCGTAATTTACTTAAACCGGGCACCGCAGAACCAAATTGAGAATCATCCATGTACAAGCCCAATTCTGGATTTGTAAAAAACTTATCCATATTTGGGTCTTCATTATAAGGCGTGAGCAAGTTCCATTTATCTTTGCTTCCAATCGGGATGATGGCTTCATTGGTCAAAGGCATACCTATTCTTGAAACTTGAATCCAGTTGCCACTTGTCGTTGATTTGCCGGTATTTGCGTCGAATGTGCGCGTTAATTGACGGCTTGAAGATGCCCAAACACCAATTACAAAATCTCCATCCAAAATATTAGCGGCTTGAGTGATATTTTTACCCGCCTTTTGAAGGCTTGCAATCGGCACTTTTATGGCGATTGAATGGACATTTTTACAAGCTACACCATCTTCGGGTGCGTTGTCGCCAGTACCACCCGCGCGGGTTTGACCTAAATCAAATATACCACCTAAATCCACGAAGAAAGGGTCTTCTGAAGGGCCACAAAATATCTTTTCACCACCCGCGCCCGTTGCCGTAGCGATGGATTCAGTGATAAGTTGATTGATGGTTTTACCCAAGCCTAAAGTCGCATTTTCGATTGAGCGGGGTCCAATATTCGGTGGAGGTACTACACCAGCGGCTACAATCGTAGTGAATGCGCCACCTTTTATGCTTTTTTCACATTTATAGGTCGTTTTGAGGTTTTGTTTTCCCAAACGAATATTGAAAAAAGTGGTGCTGTCTTCATTCACTTTTGAAAATGTGAAACGGTAGGTAATATCATCGCCCACGGTGGAAGCATCGTTTTTAATATGCACCTCATAACGGATATTTTCACCGAAAGAAGCGAAATTGGGTCCCCCCTGTGGCAATTCAAACGGAACGTAATTGGCTATAATTGTCACCGTAGTAGTATCATCGGGGCTTCTGAAAGCGTACAAATCCGTGTTATCGGCTAAAGGGTCGCCGGCTATCATGGGCGCTTCTCGATGACTTGATGCATCCAAATAAGAATCGTTGATGTTGTAAAACAAAACGGCAGTAAAAATGCCCATTGCCAAACAACATTTTAATATAAAAGGTGATATATTTTTCATTATTATTTTTACTATTAAAAAATTTGTGAATAAAAAAGAGCTATTTTAAATCCCACAAAAGAATGTTTTGGGCTTTATACTGAGGGGGTAGTTGATATTGTGAATAAAGACATTTTTTAAATTATTTCCCCGACAGCATTTATAAAATATTGATAAACAATATTTTATACTTATTTATTTTTAAAATGATAAGCGTAGCCACTCCAAGGGACTTGCACATAAGGGAAAGCTGTTTTAAATGCAGCATCATTTTTTTCAACGCCCGTTGTATAACCCAAAACACCTAAAAGTTTTGGCGTTAAAGGACTTTGACCGATAACCCAATCGTCGTACCATAAGCCCACTGCAGCCAATGCCACACCCGAAACGGCTTGTAATTCGATGCGGGTAACATCATCCTCTAAGCGTCTTCCGTTTGGAAAACCATCCATATTCGGAATCCATTCCATTTTATTGCTTGTATTGTATGCAGGGTCAGTCAAACCCAATACTGCAGCTTGCACAATACCCAATGAACTGAATTTAGGATGATTACGCGGGGTGATGGTTGTCGCCATATTCAAGCGCAACATATCGCCAAAAGTCGGTAAAAAGTTATTGATAAAAGGTTTACCTGCCGTGAAAGGATTACCTGGTGTTTTACCAGTAGCTAATTGATAAGGTGATAAATTAGGAACACCCGTGTAGAAAATCGGTAAAATATCCACCGAGCGCGGTTGATTGGCGCGCAATAAATATTTACCAAAAATAGCTGTATCCAAAGCTGAGCCTTTTGTAGCAGCATTGCCATAAAGAACATTTAAACCTTGTTTTCCATTGCCGAAATCTACATTGCCCAATACCGTTGCTGCGGCTCTTTGAGTTCGTAATTTACTAAAAGCTGGCACCGCCGAGCCAAATTGTGAATCATCCATGTATAAACCCAACTCAGGATTGGTGAAATACTTGTCCATGTCTGGTGCCTCATTATAAGGTGTCAAAACATTCCATCTGTCTTTGCTACCAATCGGAATAACGGCTTCATTCGTCAAAGGCATACCTATTCTTGAAACTTGAACCCAATTACCACTGCCCGTTTCTTTACCTGTAGAAGCATTGAAAGTGCGGGTTTGTTGACGGCTCGCAGATGCCCAAATACCGATTACATAATCACCATCTAAGAGATTAGTGGCTTGAGTCACAGCTTTACCTGCTTTTTGAAGGCTTGCAATAGGGATTTTTAAAGCAATAGAATGGATATTATAGCCTGCAACGCCATCACGTTGACCGCTTGCAGCCCGTGTTTGTCCCAAATCGAAAATACCACCTAAATCCACGAAAAATGGATCTTCAGCGGGACCACAATAGATTTTTTCACCACCCGTACCCGTTGCTGATGCAATAGATTCGGTGATGAGTTGATCAATAGTTTTACCCAATCCGAGTGTTGGATTATCAATTGAGCGAGGGCCAATATTCGTCGGCGGTACCGTTCCTGCTGCCACAATAGTTGTGAAAGCACCACCTTTTACGCTCTTTTCACATTTGTAAGACGTTTTCAAATTCTGCTTGCCTAAGCGAATATTGAAAAAAGTGGTGGTATCTTCATTGACTTTAGTGAAAGTGAAACGATAGGTTATATCGTCACCTGTGGTAGCGGCATCGTTTTTAATGTGCACTTCATAGCGGATATTTTCACCAAAAGAGGCAAAATTGGGTCCGCCTTGAGGCAATTGTAGCGGAATGTAATTCGCGATGATAGTGACCGTGGATGTATCATCTGGACTCCTAAAAGCGTATAAATCGGTATTATCTGCCAATGGGTCGTCGGAAATCATTGGGGCTTCTCGGTGGCTCGAAGCATCGAGGAAATTGGTATTTATTCCCCAAAAGGCAATAGAAACGGCTATTGTCAAGGCTGCAAAAGCCTTGGCAATCAAGAATGACTTTTTTTTCATAAGTTGAACTTAATTTAGTAAATGAAATAGTTTACATAAAATTTGATTTTTAATTTAACCTTGTTTTTTTAAAGAGAGATGTCCTTATCCAGTAGTGATTGATAACTTTACAGTTGTACAGTTTATTCGATGAGACTTACGAAGATTTTGAGCGTCTGGTTTTTGGGAGAAATAATAAATGCAATTTATTTTTAATGAAATAAATCATAGAGTGTACGTCATTGTTGATAAAATAAAAAATAAGAGGGTAATCAGCGTCTTGAATAGCTAAATGTATCGGTTATTCAGGTGTTTTAATAAAAGGTATAAAACCAATTTTTTTTAACATAACTATTGGCAATTCCATTTAAAAATCCTACCTTTGCGCGTCCTTTCAGTGAAAAGCGTTGAAAATGCCGTTTTTTAAGTAAAATCAAGCGTTTTTAACGAAAAATATGCTCAAAAAGCACTTTTATACTGAGGGGTATATCAATTGAGAATTTAAAATTGATAATTGAAAACTGTTTTAAGCGTATAATTTTCAATTATCCATTATAAATTATCAATTAAAATAAAAGGCTGTTACGTTTCAATCATATATTGCGTATTTCATTTTTAGCTTCCATTTAAAAATGACGCGACAATACTAACAATTTCTAATATTTCACAATGGCAAAAGAAGTCGAATTTAACATCAAGCTTCAAGTGAAAGGCGGACAGGCAAATCCAGCTCCACCAATTGGTCCTGCATTAGGTTCAAAGGGTGTGAACATTATGGAATTCTGTAAGCGATTCAATGCCGCTACTCAAGATACACCGGGTAAAATCTTACCGGTTATCATCTCTGTTTACAAAGACAAATCTTTCGAGTTTGTAATTAAGACCGTTCCTGCGGCTGCTCAGCTTGCTGAAGTAGCTAAAACGAACACCACCAAAGGCGGTAAAGCTAAATTGGGTGGCTCGGCTGAACCAAACCGTAAGAAAGTGGGTAAAGTAACTTGGGATCAAGTACGCGCAATCGCTGAGAATAAAATGCCTGACCTTAACTGCTTCACTGTCGAGTCTGCTATGAAAATGGTAGCGGGTACGGCGCGCAGCATGGGTATTACCGTAGAAGGTACTGCTCCTTGGGCTTAATTTAATTGAGAATGGAATATTGAGAATTGAAAATTCATTTTCAATTTTCAATTCTACATTATCAATTAAAAAAAGGGAGTCCCGACCTAATAAAAAATTTCGGGGCGTTATTACCTAATCTATCAGTTTTGAGCCTGCCTATCGGCAGACAGGTTTTAGTAACGAGTTTTGAGTTTTTTTAAGCTGACTATTCAATTACTGACAACTAATTCTGATTTAAATTTTAATTAAAATGGCAAAAGTTGCTAAAAAAAGAGCTGAAGTCAATAAAAAACTTGACATCAATAAGCTCCACACAATGACCGAGGCAATGGCTTTGGTAAAAGATGTCAACACTGCTAAATTCGATGCTTCGGTGGACATTCACGTTCGCTTAGGTGTCGATCCACGTAAAGCTGACCAAGCTATCCGTGGTACAGTATCTCTTCCACACGGTACAGGTAAAACTAAGAAAGTGTTGGTAATGAGTACAGCTGACAGAGAAACTGAAGCAATCGCTGCCGGTGCAGATTATTTCGGTCTTGAAGAATACATCAAAAAATTCCAAGAAGGTTGGTTGGACGTGGATGTTATCATCGCAACGCCTAACGTTATGGCTCAATTGGGTAAAGTGGCTCGTGTACTCGGACCACGTGGTTTGATGCCTAACCCTAAGACAGGTACTGTTACAGCTAACATCGCTGATGCAGTGAGCGAGGTCAAAAAAGGTAAAATTGCTTTCCGTGTTGATAAAACGGGTATCGTTCACGCTGGCGTAGGTCGTGTGAGCTTCTCTCCTGAGCAGTTGATGGATAATGCCAATGAGCTTATCCAAGCACTTATCAAGATGAAACCGTCATCAGCGAAAGGTACTTACATGAAGTCTTTGACTGTAGCGAGCACTATGTCTCCAGGAATCAAGATTGATACAAAATCTATTAAGTAATTCAGTCGTTTTTCGTGTTTTGTTTTTCGTGCTTCATAATAACGACATCCGAAAAACGATATCCGAAAAACGTAATAAAGTTTCTCGATAAAAACATGATTAAACAGAAAAAAGCGGAAGTGTTGGAGGAATTGAGAGGTAAATTGGATGAATTTCCATTTGTTTACCTTGCAGACCCAACAAAAATGACTGCTGGATTGACGAACAAGTTACGTCGCAAATGTTTCGAGAGTGGCATCGAATTGAAAGTTGTAAAAAATAAATTGATCATGAAGCTTTTAAAAGAAGCTGATGCATCAAAAAATTACGACGGTCTTTTCCCTGCTTTCAAAGGACAAACGGCTATTTTGTTCTCCAGCAATCAAAAAGCGCCTGCTAAGCTTATCGAGGATTTCAGAAAGGAAAATTCCACTGAAAGACCTGGATTTAAAGGTGCTTGGATTGATAGT
>JANPHO010000457.1:0-5141 GCA_031424515.1 Saprospiraceae bacterium | reverse complement strand
CTTATTTTATCATAAAAAATATACTATAACTGTTAAAAAACGTCCCGCTCCGAAAAACGGGACATGAAACAAAATTTATCCTACTGAGGGGATTCTATTCAATTCAATATCTTGTTGAGTAATAACAGGAGCTTCTTGCTGTTTGACTGTTACTTGTCCCATACTACCCGTTCGTTTCAAAACGCCCCAACCCATCAATTCTCCTTTCAATGCCTTTATATAAGATTTTATTAAAATATAATACGATAATGGGCGATACACAAATCGCTGAGGAAACAACAACCAAAGCTTCCATAAAGGCTCTTTTTGGATAATAAATGCAACCGCTGAAATGCTGATATCAATTAGCATATATCCTAAATACATAATGAGCATATGGTATTTAGTGAAAAAATCCAACTGCTGTGCCCCAGCTTGTGCTTTATCTTGAGAGGCTTCCTCTATAATGCCGTGTACCAAATTAAACACTAAAGTGAAATCCGCAATGGGCGATAAAATCGGAAATAATAAGCCGAAAAATAAAATATTCGGAAATGCTACCCAACCCAATGCGCCATATTGACTATTAAAAAGCACTTGCTTGTTTTTCCAAAATGCTTGCATTACACCAAAGCACCAACGCAGACGCTGCTTTAAAAACTGCTGATACGTCTCAGGTGATTCAGTGATAGCAATGGATTTATTATTATGCGTTACACGATAACCTTTACTAATAATGCGCACTGTCAAATCACAATCTTCTGCCAATGTATCAGTTTCATACCAACCCACCGAACCTATGGCTTGACGGCGGAATGCTCCAATCGCACCCGGTACTACCGTTATACAATTAAGATAAGCAAATGCCATACGGTCAAAGTTTTGAGCCGTCACGTATTCGATACTTTGCCATTTGGTGAGCATATTCACTTGATTACCCACTATTACATTGCCTGCCACAGCACCCACTTTTGGGTCAGCGAAAGGTTTGGCTATTTCTTTCAAAGCATTCGGGTCAAGTATCGTATCAGCATCAATACAGACCACAAATTCATTTTTACACCTTTTCAAACCATAATTCAAAGCAGAGGCTTTACCGCCGTTTGGCTTAGTCATTACGGTCACTTGTGGGTGATTTTTATATGCCTCTTTTACTACTTCATAAGTTTTATCTTTAGAACCGTCATCCACAAACACCACTTCATAGTTAGAATAATTCTGATTGAGCAAACTGGCTACTGTACTCACTGCACCTACTTCTTCGTTGTATGCGGGCACTATTATACTGAGGGGGGGAGCATAATTCGTCTCCACCAAATTTTTCTCTACCTTGAATTGTTTTAAAGCAAAGTATAAAACAAAAAACATGCGGAATGTGCCAAACACCATTGCTATATAAAAAATCCCTTTCAAGGTATCATTCATCCCCGCTATAAAACTCGCAATTGCTCGATATACTTGAATCAATGGCTTCTGTGTTTTTACCAACGAAGGCATTATTTCAGCCCGACTTTTACCCATCAAATCAGCAATAGTAACGAACTCGTAACCTTGATTTTTGAAGTGGCGAATGATGCGTGGCAGAGCTTTAATTGTGGAATCTCGCTCACCACCCGCATCGTGCAGAAGCACAATATGACCATACCCTAAGGTGTCTTTTTCAATAATTCGTTTTAAAATATCGTCAGTAGTGATGTCTTTTTTCCAGTCAAGTGGGTCAATACTTTCACTCACTACCAAGTAATTATTGTGGCGCGCCAAAAGGAATGAATAGAGTTCATCCACAGTTCTCGGCTCAGTATAAGGGTTATATGGTGGGCGAAACAATAAAGTTGAAGAGCCCGTTATGCTTTCTATTGTGCGGCGCGTCAAGCGCATTTCCGCTTCCGCCCGCCATTTATAAACTTCATGCAGTTTAGGGTGAAAATATGTGTGATTACCTATTTCATGCCCTTCATCAAATATTCGTTTGACTATGTTCGGATTGGCTTCCGCATTTTTACCGATTAAAAAGAAAGCACCCGGTACTTTTTCCTTTTTTAAAATATCTAAAACCTGTGGTGTATATTTCGGGTCGGGCCCATCATCAAAAGTTAAAACCAGTTTTTTAGAACGAGAACCATCCGCAGCATTTAAATTTTTACCAAATTTTTGAACCACAAATGAAGTAGGTAATTTATCATAGTATTCACCCACTATTAAATGCTTCGTTTTATCATAATCCAATCGAATCGCTCCCGCAGCTGGATTTTCACTGATAACGTCCATTACTTCACCATCTCCCACGTATTCTACGTCTTCGGGTACGATGGTGGTGCTCAATGTATTTATATCAAAACTACCATTGTCTAAAGCCGTCTTTCCAAGGTCTTTTCCATAAAACTCCCAAAGACGTGAATCCTCTGAGCCTAAACGGTGCATCATAACACCCCGCCAACCCATATCATTTGCCATCCGAATCTGATTAAAATTCGTCACGGCGTCAGCAAAGAATACTTTATGAGAAATATTATCATCATCAGCGTATTCATATTCAAAATGATAAGAAGCTGGATTGAATTTTATTTTTGCACCTACCTCTTCAGCTATGGATAAAGCCGCCCGATAAGTCATTTCCCCGGGTGCTTTTCCTTTTTTACTCCAATCCAAACCGTAAGAAGGCATTACCAACACCATTTTTTCTTTAGGCAGTTTTTCCGAAAGGCTTGTCATCCATTTTTCTACCCAACCCAAATCTGCGATAGCCCCTGCTTGACCCGTTTCATAATGTTGATTCAAGGCTTCTATAAAAAGTAAATCACTGTGTGATTGCAATTTATCAATGCTCAATTGGTGATTGTAGGGCACCAATACTTGCGCTAAAATCAGCCTCTCAGTATGAAGGCTATGATAAAGTTCTTCTGTGAAGGCATGATACAAAGGCATCCACTCATCTTTTAAATCTTCAAAATCAACCTTAACGCCTTGAAAACCATATTTTTTAATCTTAGTCACTACACTTTGAATAAAATGAGTTCTTTTATGTGGGTCACTTAAAAGAGCATAAGTTTTGTTTAAGTCGGGACTTGAACCTACATAATTAGTGAGTCGGGGAATAACAGAAACATGTTGATTTTTTTTCAATAATTCGAAAGCATTAGCATCTATATCACATATCACAGTATCCACTATCGACGTTGTGTCTTTTTTACCGATGCTGAACCATTCGGGAATCAGCATATTTACCTGTGAAATATTTTTTTCGAGCGAGAAAAAACTCTGTTGATCCCAATTAACATAGGTAGCGGCTCTCACTTGTTGCGCCATAGGCACACGAGAAGGATTACTGAGGGATGTTAAAAGGAGAGGTTGGTGAGCAGAGCAACAGCCATTAGCCGCTTGTTGCTGCCAACTAAGCGTAGTATCATGGGCGACTTGTTCCAATGATTGCGAAAATCTATTGAAATTTTTAGGTAATTCGGGCTTGTTCGGATAGGCTAATGTAGTAATGAACATGCACAAACCGATAATCGTAATACCCAAAAGTACCCCAGCCGTAGTTTTCACTATTCGCCAACGACGTGGTGACATCGTTGAGAATACTTGACGTTCGTTCATAGTAGTCTGTCTGTTAATAAATAGTAGGATAAAAAACCGTAAAAAATTATCTAAAATATAGTCAATACAAAGCCTCTCAGTATTCAGTCAATGAAATACCAAAGGATTTAATATTGATCGGTAAAAAGTTTTATTCTAAAAGCTAAGTGGGAGGTAAATGTTCTTTCTTCTATTCTGAGGTTCTCAATTTTTCTTTGTACTGTTTTTATTGCGCCATAAAAGTAACTTCAAGTCTGCTGTAAAATAGGCAAATGTCTTTCCATCCACTGCCCCATCGTACGGTAAAACATTGACGGGGTTCGTAATATGTATTTTAGGTGAAAAATCAAATACACCTACCCGCCTATAAATAAATGGTATAACCAATTCGTAATCAATCACGCGCACTATTTTACCCGATGGTTTATTCGGTTGAGCCGCATAATACCTATCTCTCGAAGATACCATCCACGTAAAATTAGGCTCCACAATTAATTTTCCGCCTAAAAAAGGCTTCTTGAATTCTTTGTATTTTGAAGCCGTAAGGGCAAATTGTGCCACATTTTCGCTCTTTCCCACTTGGTAATAAAACGAAGGGGATAAGCCCATAAAACCCAAATTAATAGTCCAATATGTCGATAAAAAATCGCTAAAAACCCATCTTAACTCCTCCGCACTTCTGCCAAAATAAAACCAACGACTGTATCCAAAAGAAGCACTCAAGTTTTCATCAAGCGAAGTAGCGTATCCAACTGCCAAATCTGCTTTGGGAAATTTTACCGTAGAACCTTGCCAATAATAACCTACCGTAGATAACCAAAAGCCACTTTTGTGCTGATATGTCAATTGTCCCATAGTTCCGAATCCCTTCAATCCATAATCACGTCCCGAATACACCACTTTATTCATAAATTGAGTTTCGAAGACAAGTTTTGATGATTTACTCACCCTATAATCCAACGAATCCAAACGGTATTTTACCTGTTGAATATTTAGTTGCGAGGTGCTCAATTGTGCCATAACGGACACACTGAGCCATAAACTTAGGAATGTAAGTAAGAAATTCTTCATTTACAGGTAAAGGTTTGTTTGTAAGTTTCAGTCGGAAATAGATATTTAGATAATTACTTTTGAGTAAGGCACATAGTCTCAAATCACTCGGGGGGAGAGAAAAAGGAATTGTTAATAATGGCTAAAATAGTTTTACTCGTAGTAAGTTATCGCAATATTTCAATACTGCAAAGGTATTGGGTATTTTTCAACAATGCATAACCTACATTTTGTAATTTTAATATTACTGTTTATTGGAATAAAAAAAGCCATTTTATAAGTGCAATTTTAATGTTTTAAAAACAAAAAAATAGAATTTACTTATAAAATGGCTTTTGAACCCGCTTTATACTGAGGGGGTATCATTAACACAAATTTTATTAGCCTTAAATGGCTTTTTAAAAAATGAGAATTTTCTTTAATTTTTTGCTAAAACAGAAACGCGCTGTTGTGCCAACTCAAAACCGCCGAACAAAACTGCACACCATACCATGTCACCTAATACCGTATTCATAAAAAATGGTAAGCCAGCTGCA
>JANPHO010000456.1:0-2049 GCA_031424515.1 Saprospiraceae bacterium | reverse complement strand
TTCGAGAAGCCAGATGAAAAATATACGTTCGACCTCAGAAATCGTAATTTTTTCACCAATAGTACCTACAAACACACCTTTAAAGGTGATAAATGGTCGCTTTTAAATGGTTTTTCTTACAGTTATAATGCCGATAAAATTAAAATTGGGGATATACCGAGCGATAGATTGGACGAACGCGTGCAAGTACGTTCCGTTTTAAAAAGGCTTTTTGGCGCGCATAAAGAGAATTCATTTGTGGTAGGTGCAGAGTTTCACCACATTGAAAACGGCAATATTTACGGCAATTTTGATTTGTATTTAAAAGATAATTACAGCGCAGCTTTTGCCGAAACGGAGTTTTATGCCACCCAAAAATTGGCGGTTCGGGTAGGTCTTCGGGGTGAATACACGAGCGTGATTGATAAGGCAAACCTATCGCCTCGTCTATCGTTGGCGTATAAAACGGGCCAATTTAGTCAAATTTCCTTAGCGGTAGGTCAGTTTTACCAAACACCCGAAAAGAACTATTTGTATCTGAATACGCGCTTGGATTATGAATTAGCCAACCACTTAATTCTGAATTATCAAATCATTAAAAACGATAGAACATTCCGCATTGAGGCTTTTAGTAAAGACTATAAAAACTTAGTTCGAGAGTTTCAACCCTCCTTTAATCCCAACCCTTTTCGTTTCCCTACGGGCAAAACTGATAATTCGGGCTTTGGTTTTGCCAATGGTTTTGATGTGTTTTTTAGAGATAAAAAGACCATTAAAATGGGTGATTTTTGGGCAACGTATTCTTATTTAAATACCAAACGCTTGTTTCAAAATTACCCCGTGGAAGCCATGCCGACTTTCACAACCAATCACAATTTTAGCTTAGTCTATAAGCAGTTTATTCCTAAAATTATGACCAATATTGGGGCAACTTACACCTACACAAGCGGGCGGCCCTACTACGATTTTGATACCCCTCAGTTCTTAGGCGATAGAACCAAGCCTTTTACCAATTTGAGCTTGGCAGCGAGCTATATCCGCAGCATAAAAGGCAATTTTTGGGTCTTTTTTATAACCCTTGACAATGTTTTGGCAACTAAAAACGAGTTCGGTTTTCGCTATTCTCTGGATGGAACAAAGCGTTTTCCAGTCATTCCAGTAGCCTATCGCACCTTGTTTTTTGGCGTGAGTGTTAATTTTTCTAAAAAAGCGGAAGTGCCGAAGGAAGGGAAATTAGACCTTTAAACGGGTTCATCTACAGTTCATCATTAAAATACCCCCTCAGTATTTTGAACAATTTTATTCATTAAAAATTATAAAACTTTTAAAAATGAAACGTATTATCTTGATTTTCACCATTTTAGCAAGAACAACAATAGCTTTATTCGCCCAAAGCGAAGAGTATAAAACAACCATGAAAGAGATTGTGGACAGTATCCAAACCGCAAAATGGGGTGCAGATTTAACGCCTTATGCCAACCAATTGGAGCGCGTAGCGGGCGTAGAAACCAAAGAATGGTTGCCCAATTATTGGGCAGCGTATTGCTACATGAATAAATCGTACATTGAACCCGTTGCTGAAAAAAAAGATTTAGTACTTGAAAAAGCCGAGACCTTGATCTCTGCTGCCGAAAAAGTGATGCCCAATAATGATGAAATTGAGGTTTTAAAAGCCAATATTGCGAGCGCACGCATGGCGGTCGACCCTCAAAATCGCTGGCAAAAATACGGGGAGGTAACAGGTAAAGCATTGGGAACAGCGCAAAAACTAAATCCCAAAAACCCTCGTGCCAAGTTGTTGGAGGCACAAGGCGTTTTCTACACTCCCGAAGCCTTCGGTGGTGGCAAACAAAAGGCGTTACCGCTCGTCAAAGAAGCCTTGGCAAAATTTGAAGTATTTAAACCGTCTTCTGATATTATGCCCAATTGGGGTTTGTTTATTGTAAAATATATGGCGGCGGAAGCCGAAAAGGAGATTGGCGGGACGAAAAATTAATTATTTTTAGTATGTGTAAGTTATCAGGCATCTTGTAAATGTCTGATAACTATACATGAATACCCCTCAGTATT
>JANPHO010000455.1:0-2548 GCA_031424515.1 Saprospiraceae bacterium | reverse complement strand
TTGAAAGCCTACAAATTTCAACCAAAAGCCTTCGATGCATGGATTATTCTGAGCTTAGAAATGAGATAGCTGTAGGTGCTTCGGATGGCAATATTTATTTTTTAGATACCCAACTCAATATTAAAAACATTATAAAACAGGCTCATAAAAACTCTATTTTTTCGATAAAATATAGTGCTGAGAGCCGCCATCTACTTTCTGGAGGAAGAGATGCCGTGCTTAAAATATGGAATTTTAATGAAAAATCTACTGCCTCAAGCCAAAATTCAGTGCTTTTAAATGAAATTGAAGCCCATAATTTCACTATTAACGATATAAAATTTAATCCTCAATACCCCTCAGTATTTGCCACTGCGAGCCGTGATAAAACGATTAAAATATGGCATTTGAATCCCCAATTGGGTGATACAAAATTATTGAAAGTAATCAATACTGTTAAAAATGGAGGGCATATCAATTCCGTGAATTCCATTGTATGGATTAGCGAAGATGTGTTGGCTTCTGCCAGCGATGATCGTTCTATTATCCTTTGGAAGTTAATTTTTGAAGGCGACGAAAATATTTAAAAGTTAAAAATCAATACATAGAACATTTTTCAAAAAAGGCTATTATTTTTACTATTGTTTTAGCATACAAACTAATTAAAATCATATAGAACTAAATCCATATTTCAGATGAAAAAAATCTCTACCCTTTCTTTTTTTATGCTTTTGACTGCTTTTATACTGAGGGGTCAAACGAGTACGGTGGCTTTCACGAAAGTTTATTCTATTTTTCAATCCAAATGCATCTTTTGCCATAGCAATGCTCAAAAATCTGGACAACTTGACCTTGAAGGAAGTGGAACGGATAAGGCGGGTACAGTTTTCAATAATTTGGTAAATAAAACACCTGCCAATGCGATAGCATCGGGAAAAGGACATAAAATTGTTTATCCAGGTAGAGCTGATAGAAGTTTTTTATTCCATAAAATAAATGGTGATTTTGATAAATATTACCCCACATTGACATCTTCAGAGGGCACTATTATGCCACAATCAGGAGTCAGTTTGACGAAAACAGAAAAAGAAATTATTCGGCAATGGATACTTTTTGGGGCTACTAAAACCGCTACGATTCCAGAAGGACGAATAAAAGCCTATTATGATACATTGGGTAAAGCCATAACTGCTTTTGAAACCCCTCCTGCAGCACCCGCAGCTAATGAAGGATTTCAGATAAAAATGGGTCCTTTTTTCCTTGCACCTCAAGGACAAGCGGGTAATGAGGTTGAATATTATCAGAAATGGGAATTGAATATGGCGAATAATATAGAAGTTAATCGCATTGACCACATCATCGCCAATTATTCACATCATTTTATTATTTATAATTATAATGCACCTTCCAATGCAACCACAATAGATGCAGGTTTGCGTTTGAATGCTTACCACAGTAATATCAGTTTGGTTTCAGCTGTTCAAGAGCGAACGGATTTGAAGTTGCCTGCTAAAACAGCATTCAAATGGCCTAAAGATAGAGTGCTTGATCTCAATACGCATTATATCAATTATTCTTCAAGCGGGGTTTATAAAGCTGAGGCTTTCCTCAACGTTTATACTCAGCCGAGCGGTACGGCTAAACAGGAAATGTATTCCCTTTTATTGCCTAATAATAGCATATCAATTCCTAATAATGGCCAGACAACGACCATTGAAGCACCTTTTATATATGCGGGTAAAGTGTTTTTATGGGGTTTAATGGGACATACCCATAAATATGGCACGGGCTATAAAGTATTTAAAAGATTGCCGAACGGTAGTAAAGGGGAACTCATGTATGATGCCTCGTGCCCTGGAGGAATACCCGGTTGTCAATCGCCTTTTTATGATTATCAGCATATTCCGCTGCGTTATTTTGGACCTTTGAAAGAGGCTGACCTCAATCCGGGATTTGTTCATCAAGCTACTTGGAAAAATACAGGAGATAAAACCTTGACTTTTGGACCCACTTCCGATGACGAAATGATGGTCATGATAGCGATGTACACCCTCGATACCACAGGCTTGACTAACTCAAGAGAGGTAAAAGAAATAGAGCAAGTATTGGTGTATCCCAATCCGATGAAAGATAAAATACATTTCATGTTGCCCCCCTCAGTATTACACGCTCAAATAGAGCTTTTTGACCTTTTAGGGCGTTCAGTGTATAGAAAAGAAGAAGAAATTAATGGTCAAAATACCGAAATACTGAGGGGTAGCCTTCCTACTGGTATGTATATTTTTAGAATTGAAGACCAAAGAGGATATATCAAAACTGGTAAAATTAGAATGGAATAACCACCGCGTGGCACGGCTCAAAGCCGTGTCACGCATAAATGGTAGATAAAAATAAGATTTAAAATAATCTAAATTAACGGTGACACGGCTTTTGAGCCGTGCCACCGTTTTAAAATAAAAATGATGAAACCCGTAATTGAACCGTTAGACTTTTTAAAATTAGAAAATAGCGACGACACAATTATCATAGATGTTCGTGTAGGCACAAATGCTAAAAATGCCTTTGAAAA
>JANPHO010000454.1:0-4162 GCA_031424515.1 Saprospiraceae bacterium | reverse complement strand
CACACTTGGATACGCGCATGATGAATGGTGAAAAAGCCCTTTTATTTGGGCCATTTGCAGGTTTTTCTACTAAATTTTTAAAAAATGGCTCGTATTGGGATTTGCCTTTGTCACTTGAATTGGACAATATTTTCCCGATGTTATCCGCTGGTTTTAAGAATATTCCATTGACGAAATACCTTGTGGAGCAAGTCAGCCAATCTCCCGAAGACAGGTTATCTGCTTTAAAAGAGTATTTTCCAGAAGCAGAACTAGATGATTGGGAGTTAGCCATTGCAGGTCAACGGGTGCAAGTCATAAAAAAAGATGAAAAAGAGGGGGGCGTTTTGGAGTTCGGTACTGAAATAGTGAGCGCTGCCGATGGTTCATTAGCGGCACTTTTAGGTGCATCGCCAGGCGCATCCACAGCCGTTACTATCATGATTGATTTATTGAATAAATGTTTTAAAAATTCAATGGCAACCCCCGAGTGGCAAGCAAAACTCAAGCAAATGATTCCATCTTTCGGGCAATCTTTGGCGCAAGATGCTATACTTTGTGAGCAAATTCGCGATAAGACGAGCGAGATTTTGAAGATTTGATTTTTATTGAGGATTTGGTTATTTGAAGATGCGAGGATTTGACGGTTACATTCTCAAATCCTCGCATCTTCAAATCCTCAAATCCTCAACAAATCAAATCCTCAGCAAATCAAAACTTATAAAACAATCCCCCCCTCAGTATAGCGTAGCCATTTCTACCATTTTCAGGTTTATTAGCATCGAAAGCATAATCCAATTTTAGGCGCGTTACCCAATGCGCATTGAGCGGCATTTCACCATCAATTCCGATATTTAACCAATGGTCAATATGCCTTTCTGTGTTGAAAACGGTGTAATGTTCATCGCCAGTTAAGATATTTCTGAACTCATATTTGACTTCAAAAGGCGGAATTATGCGGTACATATAGCCAAGGGAAGCCAAAGGATGAATTCTCGTTGGTATATTGAAATGGTAGCTTAGCCCTAAGCCTAATTGTACTGCTTTTTGCGTTCCTTCAACGTGTTTGAATATATGATCCACGCTCGGTGGCGGTGTATCTTTCAAATTTAAAGGTGATAAAGAGGCACGCGTGTCAAATGAAAGTTTTGACCAATCAGCGGAAAGATTCACATGCCATTTATTGGTCAATACCGTTTCACCCATTATACCCAACCATCTACTGGGCTTTAACGATTCATCGTCAATGCCCGGTGCAAGAGCAGAAAAACCCATATTTACACCTAAATAGGTATCATTTAACTTAAATTTTTTAATAATCGGTTTTTCAGCTACATCTTCTAAATTTGTTTTTTTATTTAAATTTTGTTCAAAACTGTCTTGAGCAGGCTCTTTAAGTTGGGCTATTTTTCCTTTTAAAACAGTCGTATCTTCTGTTTCAGAAAGGCTATTTTGAGGCTTTTTATTCAAGCTATCTTTAAATGAAGATTCTGAAATAACGGTTTTTGACGAATCGTTTTTCATTAAAATGTCAGCCTGTTTTATAGTTTCAGAATCCGAGGTTATGCTTTTTGAGTCTTTATTTAAAATTGCATTTTGGGCGTTAATAACAGCGATTGTTGTATCTTTTACAAGCTTATTTCCTGTTTTATTTTCAATATTTTCAGCAATTTTATTTTCAATTGAAGTGCTGATTATTGATGTATTATTCGCTATTTTTTTGTCGTTTTGGGCTTTTTCAATTATATAAACCGTTTTATATATGGTATCAATTTGGTGGATTGTTCGGGTTTTATAAATAGTAGTATCCGAGTGAAAAGACGCACTTGAAGTGGTTTTCAAACCTTGAATATCGGTTTTTAAAGATAAATTCTCCTGTTGCAAAGCCCTTAATTGCCACCACTGGCAACCATTCCAACCACCCATCAAGAGCAATAATGGAAGCATCCATAGATATTTGGTGAAGCCGCCTTTCCCAGTGTTATCCATTGGTAATATAGTATCGAGTCGGGTAAAAACCCTTCTTTTAACCATATCTTTATTCGGAAAGTCGCCTTCCTCGTTCAGTTTATCGGAAAATAGTTTGTCAAAGTCTCGCTCGTTCATACTCAACGATTTTAAAATATTTTTTCACTTAAAAGTTGTTTCAATCCCTGTCTGGCTCTTGACAAATTAGAGCGAGAAGTCACCTCGCTGATACCGAGCATTTCCCCGATTTCAGTATGCGTGTAACCATCCACCACATAGAGGTTAAAAATGGTTTTATACTGAGGGGGTAGCTGCTGAACCAAATTCAGCACCTGCTCGCGAGTCAGGCGTTCAATAATATCATCATTTTGCCCCATTTCGTAGGTTTCATTCAATTCATTCATCACAGGACTCCGCTTTTGAGCTCGATAACGGTCAATTGAAGTATTGATGACGATGCGCCTTAACCACCCTTTAAAAGACAATTCAAGGCTAAAATGGGTATCAATGCGCGTAAAAACTTTCACAAACGAATCACTCACTATCTCCTCTGCTTCTTCAAAAACAGTGACATACCGTATCGCTATGGACATGGCATAGTTATAAAACAGGTCAAATAACAGTTCTTGACTTGCTCTCTCTTTTCGACGACAGCCTTTTAAAATACTGATGAGGTGTTCTTCGTCCATTACTTGCTTTTAAATCTTCTTTTACCTACACGTCATTTTTCGGGAATGTGATGCGTGTAAGGTAAAGAATCTTGAAAAGAATGTGCAATTGTTTTACATAACAATACTAAAACAAATTCAAATTCAGTTTGGTTAAATATTGCTTTTTAAAAAACTGAAAAGGAAAATCGCAACTATTCAATATAAGTAAAACTTATAACGAAGTCATAAAATAGTATTTGATTCAAATATACTGAGGGGGTACTTTTACCGATAAATTGAAATTTAACAAGTAAAATCATACAGCCATGGCTACCGTTATAGATGCTCCTATCCCGAAAGTGTATCAAAATGCACAAGATTTTTTACCGTTAAATGGAACGGATTACGTCGAATTTTATGTCAGCAACGCCAAGCAAGCGGCATATTTTTATCAAACTGCTTTTGGTTTTCAACCTGTGGCTTATGCAGGTTTGGAAACAGGCTTACGCGACCGCGAATCGTACGTGGTACAGCAAGGTAAAATCCGATTTATATTAACTTCTCCATTGAAAAGTGGCACTGAAATCGGCAAGCACATCGATAAACATGGCGATGCCGTGAAAGTGGTCGCGCTGTGGGTGGACGATGCCGAATACGCCTATAACACCACCGTGAGCAAAGGGGCAAAATCTTATTTTGAGCCAATTGTTGAGGAGGATGCTTTCGGAAAAGTGAAACGGGCGGGAATTCATACATATGGTGATACTGTCCACGTTTTTGTTGAAAGGCATGAATATAATGGTGTATTTTTACCTTATTTCAAAGAATGGAATCCGAGTTATAAGCCTAAAGACATTGGTTTGAAATATATTGACCACATGGTGGGCAATGTTGAATTGGGTAAAATGAACGAATGGGTCAATTTTTACGGCGATGTGATGGGTTTTACCCAAATAGTCTCATTTGATGATAAAGATATTTCAACAGAATACACGGCTTTAATGAGTAAAGTCGTCGCAAACGGCAACGGTCGCGTCAAATTTCCCATCAATGAGCCCGCTGATGGCTTAAAAAAATCACAAATTGAGGAATATCTCGATTTTTATGAAGGTGCTGGCGTGCAACATTTAGCCGTGGCCACTGATGATATTATCGAAACGGTGACGCAATTGCGTGAAAGAGGCATAGAATTTCTCCGCGTTCCAGATGTTTATTACGACGATTTATTGGCAAGAGTTGGGCACATTCAAGAAGATATTAATCAATTACGTGCTTTAAATATCTTGGTTGATAGAGATGAAGAGGGCTATTTATTGCAAATTTTCACCAAACCGCTTGAGCCTCGTCCAACCATATTTTTTGAAATTATACAACGCCGAGGTGCAACTTCCTTTGGAAAAGGTAATTTTAAAGCCCTTTTTGAATCAATTGAAAGAGAACAGGCGCTTAGAGGAACTCTTTGATAGTACCATTTAATAAGAGTATATTTTGTATTCTATTTTTTGCTCAAAAATAGAATACAAAATATACTCTAAAACAAAGATAATAAAAAGCCAATAGTTGAT
>JANPHO010000453.1:0-5206 GCA_031424515.1 Saprospiraceae bacterium | reverse complement strand
GAAGTTGTACCAATAGATTTAGGTAAAGCTTTTTGAGGAGTATTGCCATACTGAGGGGGTATATCAGTTATATCGCTTTTACTTTTTTTCTTAGACTTCAATACAGTCAAAACAGCTTTGTCCTTATTTTTAAATGAATCTAAGATTCCTATAAATTCTTTATCAAGCCTACACAGCTTTTTCCAACGGCTATCTAATCTGTAACCTTCCACTGTAATTCCGTCCACAGGTTTCGGGTTAGATAAAGCCAGTTTTATTTTTTCGTAAAAAAGGCTATCTGGAAAACCCCCATTTAAATCAAAAATAGTTTCGGCATAGGTATCATATATATTCCCATCGCCTTTATTAGCCCGTAAAGCTTTGTCAATGGTTTCCTTAGCTTGACCTTTATAGAAGTCTATGATTGATTTATCTTGATTTTCTTGATTTTCTTGAGCTTTTTGAGCTTTTCTTTTGAAATAATAAGCATAGCTATTTAGAGCCGCTATTTCATTATTATCAACTATCAAGGAGGCTTTTTTAGAATGAAAAAAATTTATGGCATTTTTATAATAGGTTTCAGGTTTATATCCCTCCCATCCAAATAAACTTGATAGATAACCTACGCTCAAATTAATAAATCCCTTTGCCTGATTGGTTTCGAAATAGTCGCTTTTTTCAGTTGAAAAAGAAGCATAGAAAATACGATAGTTCCTTTCGTATTTTTTTCGGTATTCCTCTATTAACCTTTTTGCACTATATTCATAATCTTTAACTTTTGAAGCATCATCGTATTCGGAGTAATTCACTAACGACATTAGAATACTCAATTTAAGAACGTAATGAGCTAAGTCATTGGAAAATTTCAATGTGTCAGCAACTTTCCACGAAGCTAAGTTTTCCCTGTCATAGGCTTTTGCCCATTTTACACTATCCTCTTTAAAAACCTTTTTTCTGAGTTGGTATTCTATGGCTTTAGCTAAATGCCAACTTGTTCTACAAGCCACCAGTTGAATTTTCTCCTCCTCAATATCTTTATCAAAATCATTGTTATTGAAATTATATTCCAATGTGCTGAGAAGTTTATCAGCTTTATCCAATAATTTCCTGTTAAACTCCAACGAACTTGAATCATTTTTACTGACACTATTTTTAATCAGATATTCGACTAAATACTGAGGGGTTGTTTGTTCTGTTATATATTTAGCTGACTCTACTAACAGGCTATCTATGTCTTTTTCCTTTCCTGAAAAAGTAGCTGTCCTATTATCGAACATATAAACTTTAACATTTAGCAACTCTCCTTTTATCATTGTTATTTCACCAGAAATAATTTTATCCCGAATACCCAATATTTTTTTTCCAGTTTTAAATATTCCATCAATGTCCATAAAACCATATTCTTTTCCCTCTTCTATTTCCGCTTCTATAACTTTATTTTTTTTAGATGTGGCTCTGAAAAAGATACGAGATTGGCTGGTACTGGAATCATTGAAGTAGAGTATTTTTTCACGTTCGTCCATAATTTTTTTAATGACTGTAGCACCTGTATAACCTCTCTTTTCAGCCAAATCCTTTGGTACACTGAAAGGTTTTATCGTATAGGTACTGCCTATAACGGAGAAAAACTTATAAATCAGTATCACAGCGACTATGACTTTTGCGGTGTGCATGAGCAGATGTGACCCAGCAATAAATGCTTCTTTGAGGGTTGTTAATTTGCCCGTTTTGATAAAACGGCGTAAACGCCTAACGAATAGAGTTAATGATGTCATTTTGGGGACGTTTTTATGGGTTATCAAAATTATTAAAATGAACTAAATGTCATTCATTTTCAATGCACATTTGATTTCAAACTTTTAAAAAGCTCAAGAGTGGCTTTGCTGGGAGCAACTTCTAATTTATGTTTTAAAACTTTTTCACATTCTTGAAATTGGCGGATGGCTCGGTCTATCTTTCCACATTCCATATAACAAAACATAAGTTTCCTGTGCGCTTCCTCCCAACAGTCATCTTTTGATAAAATTTGACGGAGCGACTCAATTGCTTCCCCAAATTGTTTGTTTTCAATCTGATCATTAGACACATAACTGAGAGCGGCAATATATTTTTCTTGCAACTCTTCTCTAATCGGAATAGTCCACTCTTCATGCCATAAATCTTCTAAAAAATCTGATTTATACATGTCTATGGCTGATTTATAGCTCACAGTAGCGGCTTTATAATCGCCAACCCGCTCTAATTGCTTCGCCTGCTCAAAATATTGCATGAATAAATGTACATCAGACTGAATATTGGGATTAGAGTTGATACTAAAGCAGTCATTCTGAAAGACTATTATTTCAAAATTGAAAATGGGTTGAAAATGCCGCCGCAGATGCGTTACCGTCACATTTAGGTTGTTACGACCACTATCAGGCGAGAAATCATGCCAAAAGCGGCGTTGAAATTTATCCCGATGAATGGATGTTTTTTTGTGATAGAGCAGATAAGCTAAAACGGATTTTAATCGAGTACCCTTAGGACTTTGTACTTTTTTACCGTGTGTACTCATCCGCAAAACACCGAAAAAGTGGATAAACAAATCAGAATTTTGTTCATTTTCAACCAATGTAGGCTGCATTCGAACTGATGAAGGCATAAATCCGACTTCTTGACCTAAGCCAAAAAGAGATAAAAAAGAGGACAAAGGCTTCTTTTCATCAGTTGATTCAAGATAATAACGCACGATAGTACTCAACTCCTCGTTACCAAAAGGAGGAATTAGATAGTCCGTAACACCATCTCGCCATGATTGAACAATCTGAGTAATTGACAACTGTTTTTCAAGGGCGATTAAAATAATCGGTGTATTTGGGAAATGGTTGCGGAGGGGGTATATTTTATTGAGCCCCTCTTCCTCTCGCTCGGTTTCAAGATTGACAAAAATAAGGTGTGCTTCACCCAAGAAATCCAATTTGTCCGTTGGAAAACTGTACGGTAGCTCCATTAACTCATGGGTAAAATTATCCATAAGTTTCATTGCCCTAACTGTCAAGTGCTTTTCACCTAAAATGTAAATTTTTTTGGGGAACATTTGATTACGGTTTTTTTGATATAATTAATAATTATGTTTCAAAACCGTTTTCTCAAAGTAAGTTTAATAGAGAAAATTGTTAAAAAAAGATGTAGGGTTCACTTGAATGAAATTTAAATGATATTAATGAAATCTGTGGTATGAGTTTTGTTTGACAAAACAATGATAGACGATATGTATTTTATTCTTAGAGTTAACGTTATATATCATAAATAAATATGACATTACAAATTTAATGCATTTATTGAAAAAAAAATAAGTTTCACATTACATTAACAAAATATTTTTAAAAATGAAAATATCATTCAATATTAACGACGGAGAGCTGCGCCACAATTGCAAAGGACACAGAGAAGGCGACGAAATCGTGTTTACTTGCCCAGCTTGCCCTGACTATGAAAGACGCATCAATATCCATACGGGTAAAATGAAAACCCGCGCAACTGAAAACCCCGAGATATTGCACATCGGAACTTTTCAACCGGCGGGTTGGGATATGGATTCTAATTCGGGGTTAAACTAAATTCAATCACATTAATTCAGAAAAAATACGCCCAGCAAGAGCCTTTCAGATTCATTACTTCTTGATTTTGACCGGATACCCAAGCTGTTGCTTCAAGGCGATATGTACCAGATTCGGGTAGAGCCATCGGTGAAAAAGAGAAAACTATTTTGCTTTTATCTTCATTCGGGATAGCCTCCACATTTTGAAATCTTGTCGTCTGTTTAGTATCAGCTTGTAAAGCGGTGATTTCTGAACCTATAATGCGCCCTTCAAAGTTTTTGACCATTTCAGGTAAATCCATGGCCAATTTTACTGAGGGGGTCGCTCTGTTATTCATATTTTTCTCTATCAAAAGTACTTGACTTTCATAATCTACTTTGTGGTTACCGATTGCCTTGGGTGCTGCTGCTTTGACTTCTTTTACTGACGCGGGGGGAGCTATTTCAACCCCTTTTGACTCGGTAAAGGTATCGCTTTCATCTTGAAATTGTCCTTCAAGATTTTGGCGAATGAACCCCATAATTACTTGATTATCAATGCCTTGAAATGTTATGCCTGACTTACTATCAGCCATATCTTCGATGCGCCCACTCAGATTATTATCGTCCGCATTTTTATAAAAATAAACGCTGAACCGCCGCCGAGTTGGTTCAACATCACCTGCAATATCTGTATTTTCTACGTTAATAGATTTCGCTTCTGCTGAGACCAATGGATTCGGAGATTTCGCCACTTGTTTCAGAAAAGCAAGTGCCGTATCCGCCGCATTTTCATCCTTCATAAACGGGCTTCGTCCCACTTCTTGATTATTACCCGCAATGACCGTCAGAAAATGTTGCCCCCCCTCAGTACGTTTAAAAATTCTGCCCTTTTCTATATTTTTCAATACCGATTGTAAGCCTTTTTCAGCGCTTTCCTCCGTTTGGTAGGCTTGACTGAACAGAATAGACTTCCCTTTCACATCATTCGCATGAAAAAACCAAGCTTTATGTTTTTTACCAAAAAACACTTCAAAACCGGGCTTTTGCGAGGGTGAAAGTTGTTCAAAGTCATATTGATCTTTGACGTTTGCCTTCATGATACGCCTTTTTTAAAAGATGATAAAATAATGAAATAGCCCCAAATAATGATATATTTGAGGCTGTTTCTAATCTTCTATACTGAACTTATTGTGCATCATAAACACTCAAAAAGCCCATATCATAGAAAGCCATCAAAGGAATTTGCGGTGGAAGACCCGCAGCCCCACTTACTTTTTTCAAAGTCACACTTGCTACAAGGCGATAAACTCCCGCTGTTAAAGTGTTAGCAGGTATATTCATGTCGAGGCTATAGGATTGAGCTGTTGAAGTTTGAACATGTGGTGTGACAGAATTAGGAATATTCAATTCAGCACCTGGCCCCATTTTCTCAAAATAAAGATTTGCGAAATAATGATAGTCTGAAGGAATAAAAGCTGCAAATGCACCTTGTATGTCCCATCTAAAAGCTAATTTAATAGGTTGTTCTCTAGTGATGCACATATTAGTGGTTGGGGATGTACCTGCGCCTTGCCAAAATCCTATAACATCATTTCCTTCAGTTAATGTTAAAGAATCGTTGAAGTACTGCATGCTCGGTGTACCAAAATTAATTTCTGCTGGCAT
>JANPHO010000452.1:0-1585 GCA_031424515.1 Saprospiraceae bacterium | reverse complement strand
TACTTATTGGGGTCGCTAAAATCCGCAAACCAACCAAAATCCTCGGAATACGGAATCGTATTTGGGAACGATTGGGCAAAAGCGGCGTACCGTGGAAACTCCAAAATACGCACTTGGCGATATTGATAAGGGCCAAAATTTTTATGAAAATAAGTCAAACCATCTTTCAAACTATTGACAAAACGGTCAATATTATAGGCATGTTCATTATGATAAAATATCTCAATATTGACTTCTTTTCCTTCGGGACTCGTCCATTTATCCCTTAAAACCGTGTATTTTCCAGAGACAATATTGAAAAAATAATCAATTTTATTGTCTTGTAAATAGTGAAAATAGCGTCTGCCATTTTCCACCCATTCTTTTTGTAAATAACCGGGCGCGACCGCTATTTGGTCAGGCACGGTGCTGACAGTACATTCAAAGGTGATAAAATCAGCATCATCGTTAAAAAGCAAGGTTTTTTCACCATAAGGGTCGTGATGCGGTGGTAAATCTTCGGGTTTAGGCGGCAAACCGTATTTTTTACGTTTTTCATCACTATTTAATTCATTATTTGGGTCATAACCGATGCTCGGAATACCGCCGCTGGTGAAAGTCCCATTTTGAACTATTTCACGCCGATAACCATCGTTCACAAACCCTGGATTGGAAGCAACAATATTGTATTCCAAAGTTGCCGTATCGCCGGGTTGTAAAGTGCGGGGCAGTTTGTAAATGCGATAGCCCGCCGTATCAGGTTTATCATAAAATAAGGTAAATTTTGGCTTTTTTGCCAGTTCAAACTTGCCAATACTGAGGGGGGTACCGTCGAAGCTGACCGTGTATTTTTCAGTACCACCAGTCAATAAATGAAGCGAATCGATGGCAACATCCGTTTTATTTTTTATTTTTAAAATAGCTCGCATCGTTACTTTGCGCTCGTCGGGGAACACATCGGCGAAGACTTTTAGGTCAGTCACTTTAGGTTGTGTTATGCGTTCATATTGTTTAAAACGCTTTTCATAATCTGCTCTCTGTTCTTCTCCCTCTTTATTGGTGGTGTATTTATTGATTTGGCTGACGTTATTGTAAATAAATGCGCCACTTCCCAGCCATAAAACCAATAAACCAATCATCCCCAAAGTCGTGCTGCGTTGCCAACGCTGACCTACAACTTTTAACCGCTGTTTAAAACTGCTTTCCGTGCCACGAGTCCAAAACAGAGCAGCCAAAAGCATTAAAATGCCACCAAAAGCCATCCAATAGAAATTGAACCAAAACAATGGTGCAGCAAAATGCCCGAAATTATTCATATCTGAAATCAGATAACCGGGTTTGTAGCTGTAAAAAAAGAGATTGTAATTCATTTCCAAAAAACTACGGAGAATGAACATTAAAAACCAAATGGCAATACCCACAAAATGACCCACAAATTTGCTATTGACAACCGAATGGACGAAAAACGCCAGCATCGCCATTTGTAAATAATCCCAAAACGTGATGAGATAAAGGTCAATAAAATAAAACTCAAATTTATAATGAAAAAAGCCTTGCAAGGTCTGGACTGTCACGCCAATAAGCATCGGAATCGTCACTAAAACCA
>JANPHO010000451.1:0-35516 GCA_031424515.1 Saprospiraceae bacterium | reverse complement strand
GAATAAAATCCGACCTAAAAGCACCAAAATCTTTTTCATTTTCAGTATTAAAAATGCACGAAAAGTTGCTTGCCAAAAGAAGAAATAATAGTATTTTACGAAACATACAGCGACAAATTTTTAATTTCTCAATAGAGTTTTACCTTTGCGGCACAATTTAAATGATTTCTGTTTTAAAACAGATATAAATATACAATTATGAAAGCTCTTTCTGAAACGCATTTTCAATTGCCAAATCAAACGGCATTTTATAAGGGAAAAGTACGTGATGTGTACACTGTTGGCGACAAATTGGTGATGGTGGCATCTGACCGAATTTCCGCTTTTGATTACATTTTACCGCGCGCCATTCCTTACAAAGGGCAAGTTTTGAACCAAATTGCTGCCCATTTTTTGAAAGCGACTCAAAATATTGTGCCCAATTGGCTACTTTCCACGCCCGATCCAAATGTGGCGATTGGATATGCTTGTGAACCTTTTAAGGTGGAAATGGTGATTCGCGGCTATTTGACAGGTCACGCATGGCGCACGTATTCGTCTGGCGAGCGCATGTTATGTGGGGTAAAGATGCCGGATGGATTGCGTGAAAATGACCCATTTCCAGAGCCTATCATTACACCCACGACGAAGGCTTCGGAAGGGCACGATGAAGATATTTCAAGGGAGGAAATCATTGCACAAGGCATTGTTTCAGAAGCAGATTATCTTCAATTGGAGGCTTATACGCGGGCTTTATTCAAAAAAGGAACTGAAATGGCGGCTGCTCGTGGTCTGATATTGGTGGATACGAAATATGAATTTGGTAAAAAAGATGGTGAAATCGTCGTCATTGATGAAATTCATACGCCTGACTCTTCCCGCTACTTCTATACTGAGGGGTATGCCGAACGCCAAGCAAAGGGTGAAAAACAACGCCAATTATCCAAAGAATTTGTGCGGGAATGGCTCATGGCGAATGGTTTTCAAGGAAAAGATGGTCAAAAAATGCCTGAAATGCCCGATGATTTTGTCAATTTGGTCACTGACCGTTACGTGGAGTTATACGAAAAAATCACTGGTTTGACTTTTGAAAAAGCCTCGAATGAAGATATTTTAAAAAGGATTGAAAAGAATATTTTGAAGGGGATTTAGGGAGAATATTTTTTAATTTTACTTTTAAAACCATACATACTTTTTTTAGGAACACGAATTGCACCAATTAATACACGAAATTCACTAATTTACGTGTTGACGAATCCAATTATTTTATTATAAATTGCCCTTTGTGGCAATTTTATTGCATCTAATGGCATCTAAATTGGTTAAAATCGTGTGTTAATTGGTGTAATTCGTGTTCATAAAAAATATGTATGGTTTCAAAGTTTTACTTTCAATAATTTTGAAACGATGATACCTTTAGAATTGATTAGTCATTTGGATACTTATGAGTTTGAAGATTATGGTCAGCTTCGTATTTCAACTTCAAAATGGGTAAACGGTGATTTATGTTTGGAAATAGCAACAGAGTTTGACAATTATGAAGATTATTGTGAAAATACTGAGGGGTTTATTAGTCAGAAATGGCAAATATGGATAAAGAGCCTTGAAGAAGAAAGAATAGACAGTTTAATTTCAGAGTCAATAAGAATAGAAGACAGGCACATTTTGCTATGCAAGCATTGCGACCCCTATTTGAGTCTTTATTTCAAGAGTGCAGCTCATTCCCCACAGGATTTACTTTTTCATTTATATAAACTTCATATTGAAAAATTTGGTAACTGGTTTCCATTTGAAGAATTTTTAAATGGAGGTGAAGAAGGATTATTCAAATTATTAAGTTATGATTTTGGATTATTTGCCAATGCGCCTGAAACTATAATAATGGAATACAAACAGTGTTTGGAAGATTTAGGAATTAAAACAAGTTTCCCTAAATCAGATATTATAAAGTCAGAAGTTTCAATTATGGAAACTGAAAGAATGGAAAGGGGGAAAAAGTTGAAAATTTTACTTTTAGACGCTTCCTATTTTATTGCTGAAGAGTTTATTTTTAGTAAAATAGAGTAACTTAAAATATTGAAAATCAATGACTTGTAAATTTAATAGCATTTTTTTTCAAAGCTTCAAGTGGAATATATTTTAAGGCATTTTCGTGCGTGGATTCTAAAAAGATGGGTGGAGCAACTCCTGCTTCATAAGCCTCGCGCCAGCGTGAAGCGCACAAACACCATTTATCGCCTGCTTTTAGACCCGCAAAATTGGATGCAGGGTAGGGCGTGGTCAAGTCATTTCCTCTGGATTTTGAATATTGTAAAAACGCGTCCGTCACTTGGGCACATACCACGTGAACGCCTGCGTCATTGGGTCCCGTTTCACAGTAACCATTTCGATAAAAGCCTGTTATAGGGCTTGTGCAGCAAGATAGCAGGGGAGTACCGAGCACGTTTTTGGATTTTGTTTCAGTTAAACTCGGCATGGCTAAGCAGTTATTAACACTATTGGGTGACGTATTTTTTTTCTTATTAATGGTTTTTGGTTGGGCGGTTGCCACTTGAGACATCAGAAATAAGAATGTGTAGAAGAGCGATTTTATCATTTTTAACTTTTTACTGAAACCATAACAGAAACCAACTATTTAAGTTTAAAAATGGATGGAAATAGTCCGATTTATGTATTTCTCAAGGTTTAGTTCTCTCCTTTATATCAATGCTTTTTCATACCTTTACTTGAAATAAAGCCTATTTTCTTTAAAATGAAAACAACAATAGCCATCGTAGGCGGGGGCGCATCAGCTTTGATATTGGCGGCGATGCTCGATGAAAAGAAATTTGATGTGACTATTTATGAACGCTATGCTACATTGGGGCGAAAGTTTTTAGTGGCTGGCGATGGTGGCTTTAATTTGACTCATTCAGAGGACATTCAAGAGCTTATAAAACGCTATTCTTACGATAATTTTGATGCCCATTTTCTTGAAAAAAGTCTCCGAAGTTTTTCAAATTCCGATACTCGTGAATGGCTCAAAAGTCTCGGGATCGATACCTATATTGGCTCCAGTAAAAGGGTATTTCCTATCAACGGAATAAAGCCAATCCAAGTTCTAAATGCCATTTTGACAGTTTTGAAAAGTAAAAACGTTACTCTCAAAACAAAGCATACTTGGCAGGGTTGGACTACTGCAAATGAGCTGATTATGCTACAAAATGACGCTGAAACGCTAATAAAAGCCGATATTGTCGTATTTTCTTTGGGTGGAGCGAGTTGGAGCAAAACGGGTTCGGATGGAACTTGGACATCTTTTTTTAATGGAAAAGGCATTGAAATTATCCCTTTTCAAGCTTCAAATTGCGCATATGAAGTGCATTGGAATGAGTCTTTTTTGAAACACACGGAAGGCAAATCTTTAAAAAATATTGCTTTGAGTTGCGGTGAAATGTCCAAAATGGGGGAGGTGGTGATTACCCGTTTTGGTTTGGAAGGTGGTGCTATTTATGCTCTCAGCCCCGCCATTAGAAAGGCACTAAATGCTCAAAATCAAGCCATTGTTTACTTGGATTTAAAGCCCGTTTTGACTATTTCAGATATTCAAAAAAAGCTTTCCAACAAGGGGAATAAACCTTTAACCACACTTTTAAAAGAGCAACTTCACCTATCAGATACCGCCATTTTGCTTTTAAAAAGCCAGTTGACCAAAGTTGAATTTTTGGATTTGGATACACTGATTTCTAAAATAAAAAAACTACCCCTCAGTATTTCGGCATCCGCAGCCATTGATGAAGCGATTTCAACAGTAGGTGGTATAGCAATTTCAGAAGTAGATGCCAATTTTCAATTAAAAAAACTTTCTAATTACTATGTCATCGGTGAAATGCTCGATTGGGATGCTCCGACTGGCGGTTATTTGTTGCAGGCTTGTTTTAGTATGGGGTGTTATTTGGCTGGGTGGTTGAATGAAAAGAAAGCGTAATTCATTTATAGTAAAGAAAAGTGACAATATGTAGTAAAAGACTTTCGTTTAAAAATTACATAAATCCTCATATTTAACGCTTAAATCAACTTTAAATGCGCTTTACTATAATGTTGTCAGCATTTTTAATGTGTCTTTTAACGACACTCGTTTTTTCTCAAAACTTAGTCAGTAATCCCAGTTTTGAGAAATCCATTCCGCTACCTTTTTCCACCCAAATTTCTCCGATGTTTAGGACTTTTACTCAAAGTCAATTTAATCAAAACTCAAATGGTTTCATTACGGTCTATAATTCTACTCCCGATTTTATTTCAAGTGACAATAAATTGATGCAGTTTGCTGATTTTGGGAACTATGTTTTAAGTGATTTTAACGCAAAAACGGGCAAAATGGCTTTAGGAATTCGTATATTAGGTTGTAAAGTATCTGATATTTGCTGCCGTGAAGTGATTCAAATTCCCTTGATGAAACCCCTTCAAACCAAAAAGAAATACTACGTTGAGTTTTGGGCGTCGCGTATGATTGGCTCACCGGCGATACCCCTCAGTATTTTTTTCAGCGATACGGCTTTGATTGAAAATCCGATGGCTAAAGGACATCATGTTAAACCTCATTTGTTAACAGATACAGTAGTGGGGAAAAAGGTCTTTGAATGGGTTAAAATATCAGATACTATTGAGGCAAAAAGCAATTATAAATTCATGTCTATCGGCAATTTCATAGATGACGATGATAAAACACCACAGCTCATTGTTGAAAAAGGCAACTCATTTCCGCGCTCGTATTATTTTATAGATGATGTGATGGTAATTCCGTTAGATGAATATGTTGTACCTAAAACCCCTAAACCAGCCGTGGTAATGGGTGACTTCACCTTTAATACAGGAGAATGGAAGATTTTACCAGTCTCATTTCCTATTTTAGATAGTTTAGCCCGCTCATTTTTAAAATCTCCGATTGACACTATTCGTTTGGTTGGTCACACAGATAACAAGGGCACTGCTGATATGAATCAACAACTGTCACTCCATCGTGCTCAAGCTATTAAAAATTATCTCATTAAAAAAGGGATTCCACAAAAACAAATTATTGCCACTGGGAAAGGTGAAAATGAGCCAATTAGTGAAAATGAAACTGAAAATGGTAGAAAATTGAATAGACGGGTGGAGATTTTTATTAAAAAGTATGGAACCTTGGAGTGATAAATTCGATGATTAAATTGAATCTGATTTTTGGATTGGTTTATTAAAAGAGACCCGAAAGGCATTGAATTAGCTTTTCGGGTCGTTTATACTGAGGGGTGTAATTAAGATTCAATATTAAGCCGCAATATAATTTTTCCTTCTTTTGTTTT
This sequence comes from Saprospiraceae bacterium, assembly GCA_031424515.1. Lineage (GTDB taxonomy): Bacteria > Bacteroidota > Bacteroidia > Chitinophagales > Saprospiraceae > JAAFJT01. The sequence goes on along the minus strand of JANPHO010000451.1, from coordinate 30,216 downwards.
ATAAACTTCAATTTCCATTAAATACAAATCAGATAAATCGTGTCCCCAAATAGCATATTTTCCATCTGTTTGATTTCTATTCAATGTCTCCCCTCTTTTATCGGGTGGAATAGTTTTTACTTTGGCTGTGGCTTCTTCCTCTTGATAAATTTGATGGTATCTTTTAGATATTTCAGTAACTAATTCTAAACGTGTAAACCCTTTATTCGCAGTTTTTAAATTTCCTATATAAATAGTATCAAGCGGATAATCTATTTCAAGAGTTACATCATTATATGGTAAAACTACTTCATTTGGTTTATTTAAATCCTTGAAATTTGGTTCATCTAACTCTATTCCAGCAATCAAACCGTTTTTATATTCTATGGTATCTTCCGCCTTGGCATTCGTAAATATTTCAATTGTACTAATTAACTCACCTTCAATTGAATCCTGTTGAATGAGTTCTTTATTTTCTGAATTTTGTTGAAATTGTGAATATTTAGGTGAATTTATTAGGTACATTCTTCCTAATATAGCAATCATTGGAATAATCATGAAATACATGCCTCGTCTGGTACTGTTATCAATAGTTTTACTTTTGTAAATTGTGAATAAGGAATAAATAAAAAATAAAGTTAAAATTATACCAGAGACTATCACTAACCAAGCATTAGTGGATTTAAAGACACAGCCCATTAAAATAATAACTAATATTGACAATGGAATTTTTAAATATTCTAAAATAACATTTGAGTTTTTAATTTTTACAGTTTTGATTTGATTTAACCTGTTTTCAAGTATTTCAAAATCATCTATTTGGGAAGATATACCGATGAGGTCATTATTAAATTGACCTTTTATAGTAAAACTATTATCGTAATTTTTTGTGATTTCTGTTATGTCAGATTTGCGATGCCTTATGGTCGGAGTATTATATTGTTCTCTAATTACTTCATCATTTGTTATTGTTAGAGTATAGCTTCTCAATTGATTTTTTATTCTTTTCCACGAGATGGAATAACCAATTACGAATGGAATCAATATAAAAAATGGTAAAATATAGTTAAGTTTATTTTCTAAGAGACTGTTGAGCATATCAATATTCATCCATATTATTCCAATCAACAGTAAAATATAAACTGGTATTAGCTTAAATATTGCTCTTTTTTGAATTCTATTGATTCCCGCTTCGCTGATTTTGAATTTTTCCATTTGTATTATTTAAACTGTTTTAAAGTGCTGAAATAATCGTTTTAGCTTTAAAAATAGGGCTTAATCGCTTATCTGATGTTTGGTGTTTTTAAAATCTTTACGAGAAGAAGACACTAATGTTTTTACTATTGAATGACAATTAAAAAATTGCCCAATCAGAGTTTTCTCCAATTGGGCAAAATATATTGAGGGGGTAAATCCAAATCCTACCGCCCAATCGAAATCGTCTGATTACCCGCAATGTGGTGTTGAGTACCATAAATCATCACATCTGTCGCTTGATTACTTAAATTTTCAACTTGAACGCTTGTTTTTGATACTTTCATTTCCAAACTGGCACCTCTGAAACGCACTTTGAAGGCGATGGATTGCCATGCGTCAGGAAGGTAAGGTGTGAAATGAACCATGCCGTTTTTGACCCGCATACCACCGAAACCTTTTACCACCGACATCCAAGTACCTGCCATAGATGTGATGTGCAAACCATCTTCGGTGTCGTTGTTGTAATCGTCCAAATCTAAGCGGCTGGTGCGGAGATACATTTCATAAGCCTTATCAAAATCACCAATTTTAGTCGCCAATATCACGTGTACGCAAGGTGAGAGCGATGATTCATGCACTGTGCGCGGCTCATAAAAATAGAAATTGCGCTTATGTGATTCTAAATCAAAATCATCTTCAAACATGTACAAACCTTGTAAAACGTCGGCTTGCTTAATGAAACATGAGCGTAAAATCCTATCCCACGACCATTTTTGATTCAATGGACGGTCTTGTGGGCGAAGGTCATCGACAACCAATAAATCTTTATCGAGGTAGTTATCTTGCTGTAAATAAATACCCAGTTTTTCATCTTCTGGAATGAATATCTTTTCACAAATGTCTTTCCATTTAGCAGTTTCGACTTCAGTATTGAAGTTTATTTTACTTAAAATGGCGTTATACTGAGGGGTATCGGTTGTTTTAACATATTCCAAACTTTCCATGGCATATTGCATACACCAACGGGCGAAATAGCTCGTATAAAAATTATTATTGATATTATTTTCATACTCATTGGGTCCCGTGACACCGTGCATGACGTATTTATTCCGCAAAGTTGACCAGTGAACCCGTTGCGCCCAAAAACGTGCAATGGCAACAAGTACCTCTAAACCGTACTCTGCCAAATATTTTTTATCGCCTGTATAGTTGATATAATCCCAAATTGCATAGGCAATGGCACCGTTTCTATGAATTTCCTCAAAGGTAATTTCCCACTCATTGTGGCATTCTTCACCGTTGATTGTCACCATCGGATACAATGCTGCCCCCTCAGTAAAACCGAGTTTTTGAGCGTTTTCAATGGCTTTTTGAAGGTGTTTATAGCGATATACCAATAGATTACGCGCTACTTTTTCCTCTGCATTTACGAGGTAAAAAGGTAAACAGTACGCCTCAGTGTCCCAATAAGTAGAGCCGCCATATTTTTCACCCGTAAAACCTTTGGGCCCAATGTTCAAACGCTCATCTTCGCCAGTGTAGGTTTGGTTGAGTTGAAAAATGTTGAAACGGATGCCTTGTTGCGCTGAAATATCGCCTTCGATTACTATATCCGAAGCTTCCCATTTTGCAATCCAAGCTGCGGCTTGTTCGGCGAGGGCTTTTTCAAAACCTTTTTTCTCAAATTGCTTTAGTACCTCTTGTGCCCGTTTTAATAATTCTACTTTTGGATGATTTTCGGAAGAAAGAACGGAGGCGTATTTATAGACTACAATTTCAGACCCCTCAGTAACATTGACATCCACGGTGCAAGCGGCGTACTTTTCACGTTTGCGGCGGAAAGCGACAAAATCGTCCAATTCTTTATCATTCACAAATAGGCGAAATTTCATACCGGTTGCTACGTGAAAATCAGTCTTTTTAGTAGCAGCAACAACGTAGGCTTGGGAATTTTTAACCAATTTGGTCACTTCTACCCAAAATTTTTCATCCCAGTTGGTATCTTTATTTGAAACGTCTGCATCTACTGAGGGAGTTATTGAGATTTTACCACCGAAATTGACGGCTTTCACAGAGTAGCGAATGGCGCCACATTCATCATCCACGATAGAGCAGAAACGCTTGGAATGAATTTCAACAATTTTACCCGAAGCAGTTTTGACGCGGGCGGAACGCTCCAAATATCCTTCGCGCATATTCAAAACGCGCTTAAAATCCATGACTTCGCAGAGAGCCAAATCCAGTGTTTCACCATCTAATTCGACATCTATCCCAATCCAAGATGGCGCATTTAAGACCTTTGCAAAATACTCAGGATAGCCATTTTTCCACCAACCCACTTTGGTTTTATCGGGATAATATACACCAGCTACATAAGTGCCTTTTAAAGTTTTGCCACTGTATGCCTCTTCAAAATTAGCGCGTTGACCCATGCGACCGTTGCCAATAGAGCATAGCGATTCGGAGATTTCATTGTACTCAGGAACGAAACCTTCTTCGATGATACACCACTCGTCGTGCTTGATGTAATTTTTCATTGTCTAAATTAGATTGAGATTTTAGATATAAGATAAAAGACGTAAGATTGAAGATATAAAGATAAAAGATTGAAGACGCAAGATTGAAGATAAAAGACGTAAAACAATTGCAATGTTTCAATACATCTTCAATCTTATATCTTTTATCTTCAATCTTGTGTCCTAAATCTTACGCCTTATATTTTTTATTTCAAGCTGCCCACTGAAGCTGAAAGTGCTTCAAGAACTTCGCCATAATCGATGTATTCAAAACCTGGAATGACGATATGCGCTTCATCCAAAACATCGGAATTACCAACGCCTACGGTATAGAATCCGCCATCTAAAGCGGCCTCAACGCCTTTTAATGCGTCTTCAAATACGATACATTCATTGGGTTTTGCACCAATTGCCTCTGCACCCAAAAGGAAAACCTCAGGGTCTGGTTTGCTGCGGGCTGTTTTATTGCCATCAATGATTGCATCAAAGTAATGAACCAGCTCGATGCGCTCCAGTATCATCATCGAATTTTTGCTCGCCGAACCCAATACGATTTTAATGCCCCGCTTTTTCAAATCGTCGAGGAAGTTTTTTACGCCAGGTAGAGTTTCGTCGGGCGTCATGTGCGTGATGAACTCTAAATACCAACCATTCTTTTTGTCAGCCATTGCTGCTTTTACCTCATCATCATTCTCTTCAAAGCCACCCCAAGAAAGGATTAAATTGAGCGATTCTACGCGACTTACACCTTTTAATTTTTCATTGTCTTCTTCCGTAAAGTCAAAACCAAGTTCGTTAGCCAACTTCCGCCATGCTTTAAAATGGTATTTTGCGGTGTCGCAAATCACACCATCTAAGTCAAAGATACACGCTTTAATTTTATTCATCTTCTCTAAAAAATTGATTTTCAATTACTTGTAGTTATTTTAGCTGGTTTTATTAAAAAATTTTTGTAAAGATAATGTAAATTCGACACTTAGCTTTTTTTCAAAAAGGAAAATGAAAAAAATTCGTCATAGCATCTTATTTTTGATGCAAAATGATATAATTATGACTCTTAAACCTGTTCAAGCGCATGAACTGACCACTTTATTGCAGTTGGCAAAGTCTACATTCATACACACCTATGAACACCTCAATAATCCCGACGATTTCAAGACTTATTTAGAGGATAATTTTACCCTCCAAAGGCTTCAAAATGAGTTTTATACTGAGGGGGTGTCTTTTTATTTCCTTGAAACGACTGAGATAATGGGGTATATAAAATTGATTTTAAAAAAATCGCCATTAGAATCAGATGAGCCTAATTTATACGAAAGTGATATTAACTTTGTTGAAAAAATGGGGGTCGAAATTGAAAGAATTTATGTTTTAGAAGAATTTAAAGGTATTGGTGCAGGTCGTTTTATGATTGAAAAAACCGTGGAAATTGCTCAATCTCTCGGATTAGATTATATTTGGCTGGGCGTGTGGGCTGAAAATGAAAAAGCGATTCGTTTTTATGAAAAAATGGGTTTTACTATATTTGGTGAACACATTTTTAGAATTGGATCTGATAATCAATTGGATTATTTAATGTTGAAAATGTGTTGATAAGTCTATCGTTTAGTGTTTATAAGTGGTTTTTTATGTGGGAAATGTGTTGAAAAGATGGTTAATATTCTCAAATAGTAGAGGAAAATATGGAAAGGGAATTTGAAAAGTTTATAGAAGAAAATCATCTTTTTAATAAAAAAGATAAGCTATTGGTGGCTCTGAGTGGCGGGGTGGATTCGATGGTGCTTTGTGATGTGTTGCATAAGTTGGGCTATCAATTTTCGATAGCGCACTGCAATTTTGGTTTGAGAGGTGAGGAATCTGATGGCGATGAAGCTTTTGTGAAGGAAACTGCGGCTCAAATTGGCGTCAGAGTACATTCAAAATACTTTGATACTGAGGGGGTAGCTGCGAAAAATAAATTGTCGTTGCAAGAGGTTGCGCGTCAAGTGCGCTACAAGTGGTTTGAGGAATTGCGTAAAATGTATCATTATAAAAGCATTTTAACGGCACATCACGCCAATGATAATGTAGAAACTGTTTTATTCAATTTTGCGAAGGGCACGGGCTTGAGGGGTATGCGCGGGATTTTACCTAAAAATCAATACATCACTCGTCCTTTATTGTGGGCTACTAAGGAAAGTATCCTCGAATATGCTTCAGAAAACAGTATTCAATACCGCGAAGATTCGTCCAATAATTCGGATAAATATTCGAGAAATTTTATCAGACATCAAATTGTACCCTCTTTTGAGTCCATTAATCCTCAATTTGTTTTGACCGCTAATGAGAATATGCAGCTGTTCACGGAAGCATACGAATTGTTAAAATTTTTTATTAATCAGATAAAAACAAATCTTGTAAAATATGAAGATGAAAATTTAATAATTGATTTAAATATTCTATCTTCATACCCCTCTGTGGAGACAATCTTGTACGAAATACTTAAAGAGTATGCTTTTCATCCTAACCAAATTAGTCAAATTTTACAACAAAACAGTATGAAAACTAAAACAGGTACAACTTTTTATAGTGATTCGCATGTGCTTTTGATAGATCGGAATAACCTAATAGTTAAAAAAAATGAATTAAAACACTATAATAATGAGTTCAATGTTGAAATAGATACACATTTGGTTTTCATTTCGGAATGTCACCAAGTCATTTTTAGAAGAGTTATTGGTGAATCCATTGACATCATAAAAGATAAAAATATAGCTTTACTGGCCATCAATGCCTTGACTTTTCCTTTAAAACTGCGGCATTGGCGACGAGGCGATTCGTTTCGACCATTGGGCATGAAAGGCAAAAGCCAAAAGCTGAGTGATTATTTTGTGCATCAAAAAATTTCAAATTTTGATAAAGATAAAATTTGGATTTTAGAAACGGCAAAAGGTGAAATTTGCTGGATTATTGGTCATCGGATAGATGAAAGATTCAAAATTACTGAGGGGGTGCAAGCTGCCTTGAGAGTCGATTTTCTGACGTAATTTTTATGTTTTAGCAATATTTTATTGTAAAACATTTGTTCAATAGTGAAAGTATTGTTAAGTTTGCTGATTAATTCACATAACTTTACACATGCACACTACGATGAAAACTGATATTGCATCAAATCTTGATGAAAAAGAGCAGGAGTTTGTTCAATTTGGAGTAAATATTCAAACTTTTGCTTCCACATTATTGTATCAGGCAAACGTTATTCTAAAACCTTATAATCTTACTTTTCAACAATATAATGTACTTCGGATTTTGGTGAGTGCTGAGAAAAAAGAGGTAAGTGTCAACTATATCTCGGCAAGAATGATGGATAAAAACTCCAATGGATCGCGGTTAGTGGATAAGCTTGAAAAAAAAGGATGGGTCAAAAAAGAAGAATCCTTGACTGATAAAAGGACTGTTAACGTTCAGATAACTGAATCTGGTATTCAACTTTTGGATGTAGTTTATAAGATTATTCTTTCTGAATATCTCGGAAAAATGTCTAAAGTTATATCACCAGAGGAGGCTCAGATTATTAATTTGATTTTTAACAGGATGCTGAAAAGCTGATTTAACTTGGTTCAATTCCGAAAATCGGTATTGAACCAAGTTGTCAAAGTTTTTAATTTAAAATCGACGGATATTTTAACTCCTATTTTTCACTTTAGGTTTGATGATTAATCGGAGGGCTTGATCGTAAGTAATATAGCTCCAAACCCAGTTGATAAAAATGAAAATTTTATTTTTCATCCCGATAATGGCAAATAAATGCACAAATAACCACACAAACCAAGCAAAAAAGCCTTGAAAACGCCAAAACGGTAAATCCACCACTGCTTTATGTCGTCCAACCGTTGCCATAGAACCCAAATCTTTATATTTAAACTCTTGAATGGGCTGTGTTTTACTGATTTTACGGAGGTTGGCAGCCAAGTTTTTAGCCATCTGAATGGATACCTGTGCCACTTGAGGGTGTCCGTTTTTGAACTTTTCGGGTTCTTCCATGTACGCAATATCTCCGAGCGCATAAATATCAGTTAATCCTTCCACTTCGTTGAATCTATTCACTTTTATGCGTCTGCCACGTACCGTTGATTCTTTTGGAATACCATTGACGGCATTTCCGATAATTCCTGCCGCCCAAATGACTTTTCTCGAGCGCAAAGTTGTGCCGTCCTCCATGGTCACTATTTCACCGTCATAATCAGTCACTTGAGTATCCATTTTCATTTTGATACCCAATTCTCTGAGGTACGTTTCGGCGCTTCGACTGGCATTTTCGGACATACCTTTGAGCAGCATATCGGCACCGTGGATGAGGTGAATATCAATTTCTTTATAGTTCAGTTCTTTATATTCCTTCGGGATAACATCTTTGCGCATTTCAGCCAATGCTCCCGCTACTTCCACGCCCGTAGCCCCCCCGCCGACAATCACAATATCCATCAAAGCCTGTCTTTCTTCTTCATTATCGGTTAAAAGGGCTTTTTCATAATCGTTGAGGATGGCGTTACGGAGATAAAGGGCTTCCGAAACGGATTTCATTGGAATCACATTATTCATCACTTTTTCATTGCCATAATAGTTGGTATCCGCCCCGAGGCATATGACCAAAGAATCATATTTCAAACGACCTTGGTCAGTCATGATGTATTTTTCGGTTGGAAAAACCTCTTGAAATTCGGCTACCCGAAACAATACATTATTTGCCTTTTGAAAAACCTTACGAAAAGGAAAAACAATGCTGCTGGGTTCAAGTCCTGCCATCGCCACTTGGTAGAAAAGTGGTTGAAATTGATGATAATTGTTTTTATCAATCAAAATGACTTGATAGGGAGAATTCGATAGCTTTTGAGCCAAAGTCAAACCTCCAAAGCCACCACCTACGATGACAATGCGTTTATAACCTGGGTCTGGAATATTTAAAGGCATATTTATATATTTTTATTTCTGAAGATTTAAGAGATAAGATTTAAGATTTAAGATTTAAGATTGAAGATTTAAGACTGAAGTAGATATAAATTCAATCTTAAAATCTACATCTTATATCTTTCGTCTTACTTCATAATCTTAATAATAATCTCAAAATCTTACGTCCTACAATCTTACATCTTAAAATCTTACATCTTACGTCTTAAATCTTAAAATCTTACATCTTCAAAATTCACTTAATTCTTTGAAAACGCGATGTGTCGGTAAGCCCATGATAGTTGAAAACGTACCTTTGATTTTTTTAATTTTACAATGACCAATCCACTCTTGAATAGCATACGCACCAGCCTTATCAAAAGGTTTATACATATCAATATAAAAATCAATTTCTTCATCCGTCATATCATCGAAATATACTTTGGCGGTTTCAGAAAACACTTTTTTCTTTGTTTTACTTAAAAGACAAACGCCCGTGATGACGCGGTGCATTTTACCCGATAAATCTTTTAAAATGCGGCGAGCATCTTCCACGTTTTCAGGTTTATTATATATAATATGGTTCAGAACTACAATTGTATCGGAAGCTAACACAATTTCATCTTTTTCAATCCACTCTTTAGCGACCAGGGCTTTTTTTTCAGCGAGATATTCAGCCACTTTTTCGGTTTTATACTGAGGGGGTATTGTTTCATCGGTATCGGTGGGTCTGACGGTGATATTGGTGAATCCACTTTCACGCATGAGCTGACTTCGGCGAGGGGATTGAGAAGCGAGTATTATTTTACGGTCAAGTATTTCTTTTATATTCATAAATAGTTGAAAATCAATTTTTTATAATAATGCAGCCCAGTGTTTCGAGCGTAGAAATGGCTTTTTTAAGGTTTTTTTCTTTAACCAATATATGGTCAGTGGAGTAGGAGGAGATGGAAACAATCGAGATCTCTTCGCGCGCCAATGCCTGTGCAACTACCGCTAAAAAGCCGACCAATTCAAACGGCAAGACAGTATCGAAAGTCAAAAGCCGCCAATTTTTTTCTTCGGCAATGATGGTCGATGGCTCAATTTCATCTTCATCAACGATGACAGTCAACTCAAATTCATCCCGAATAACGGCGAAGAATTTCTTTGGAACAGAATTGGCTTTCAATAATGAAAAGGTTTCTTTCCAGATTTTTATGCGGCTTCCTGCGAGGTAATCCTGAGCATCCATGAAATAGAAATTAGAGTTTTAATATCAAGATAAAAAATAGACCACTGAGCATAATGACTTTCGCTAATTTTGAAAGAAAGGAAAAGTCTTGCTTTTTTTCTGCTTTTAAAAGTAAGAATAAAGCATATAGAATGGGTAAACTAATGGTCAAATTTAAAAGAATAATTTGAATCTGCGTCAAATCGCCACTCACACAATAAAAAACAATAAAACTTATGAATAAAACGCCGACCATAAAAGCCACTATTTTACTCTTTTTAACGCCTATTAAAACGGGCAGTGTACGACAGTTTTCCATTTTATCGCCTTCGGCATCTTCTATATCTTTAACAATTTCCCTAAAAAATGTGGAAATAAAAGCAAATATGGCATATATCGCAAAAGTATAAATGACATTTAATTGAAATAAAAAATAGCCCGTTTTTGTCTCGCTACCCAATGGCTTGTAAAGATTCTGGGCATAAAAAATTACCCAAGCCACAAATGCACAGAAAAATGAAACCACCACATTACCAATCAAAGGCATACGTTTAAACCATTTGGAATAAGCCCATAACAATACAACAGCTAAAGGATAGATGATTAACTGCACAAAATCATGGATATAAAACGCCAAATAGAGGCTGATTGAAAAGCCTAAAATGACCGTAAACCAGTATATTTTCCACGAAATACTGAGGGGGTAGATGCGCCCGACTATTTGCTTGTGGATGGGTTTATTGATTTTGTCTATTTCAACATCTTCAATATCATTAATAATATAGCCCCCAGCAGCTATCAAAATTGTGGAAATGACCAGTAAAAAAAATTGGAAAGGCGGTAAAAAAGGAGCAATATTGATTTTGACTAACTCTCGAACAACCACCAAATATTGCAACAGATATTGCGTCAAAGCCACAATGATGAGGTTAGGAAATCGTATGAGCCTGAGTAAATCCATAGTACAAATTTACAAGCTGAAATCCATATTATGTCATTTTTAGTTTTAAATGTAAAAAAAAGAAGCATCACCTGCCGGTAGTGCTTCTTTTTGAAAAATTAAATGTCAAGTATTTATAAGAAATTCATTAAAGTTTCCAACGAACCCCAAATTTTGAGGTGACAACAGCAGGATAACCAGGGATAACTGAATATTGAAAATCCAAATCATCATTGATTTTATATCTATATTCAATTTGTCCGCCTACTGGGAAAAAACGATATTGTAAGCCATTCCAAACTCTTTTACCGTAAAAATCAGTGTCCTTATATCCTTCGAAAACATGCCAATCTTCACGCACTGCGAACACTGGTCCTAATCCAAAATTAAAGCTGTGCCTTCCCAAGGTTAGGGCTTTAAGTTGAAGAGCCACATGAATATAAGCCGCTTTTTTGTAGGCGCAATCCATGTAAAAAGCTCCTTCTGTACGGATAGTCCATCTTTTATTGAGCTCATAATCATACATGGCTGCTAAGCCCAGGTTAATCACGAAATTGGCTTTTTTATCAAGTTTTAACGGGTATTCCTGTACCATTTTTACTGCACCACCACCTGGGTGATACGTAAATCCAAGAAATTGAACTGAAAAATACTGATTTTTAGGCAGTTTATAACTTCCTTTATCAGAGTCATCAATTGATTTTAGGGATACGTTGTCTGATAGATTTTGTGCCGCTAAAGTAAAGCTAAAAAGCATCAAAATCAGTGTGGTCAGTTTTGGTAACATGATTACTGAAATGAGAAGATGAAATAAAATTGTTGTCCTTTAATATGTGCCGGTTTATCGCAATGTTACACTATGTATTATGCTTATTTATTCGACAATGCAAAGGTAATAACTACTTTTCATAAAACAGGTACAATAGATGTTAAATATTCATAATTTAACATTTTTAAAATGTTTTATAAGAATAAAAAGCACTTAATACGTACCTAATATCAGTTAGTTCTAATATTATGCCGAAAAACTTGCAAAGCGTGTTAAAATCTGTGGAAAATTGTAAATCGGTAAAAAAAAGTGGTTATCCACTCACTGTTAAATGACGCATCCATGTGCCGTGAAGTTTCATCACTTTTTCAATCACATCGCGAACACATCCATCACCGCCTTTTATCGGGGAGATATAATGACAAATTTGGATAATTTCAGCGCACGCGTCGGAGGGGCAGCACGCTAATCCTACTTGTTGGAGCACAAGGTAGTCATTTAAATCGTCGCCCATATACAAAATCTCGGAATTTTTTAAATTATGGGCGTTGACGTAGTTCTTGAAAATTGGGAGTTTATCATCAGCTCCCGTATAATATTGCTTAATTGAGAGTATTTGCAATCTTTTTTCAATGCTATTGCCTTTACCGCCCGTGATGACGCACACGTTATATCCCTCTTCAATGGCTCTTCGGATGGCATAGCCATCTCTCACGTGAAACGTACGCAAGAAATCACCCGCATCGGTTACTTGGAGTTTGCCATCTGTCATCACACCATCCACGTCAAAAATGAAAGTGCGGATATTGCGGAAGGTTTCAAGCTTATTTTTAAGGGTCAAAGCTTCCGACATGTCGTAACTAACGGTTATTGTCTCGCCATTCATAGACCCACTTTGCTTGTATTTGTTCAAGATGTGCTTCGGTGCTTTGTTCTCTTTTGCCTACGAAAGTTGGGATTTCTAAAATCCATTCCAAAAGTTCCGTGAAACGCACCCTATATATTTTACTTTCATTAAAATCTGCCCCAAAACGCTCGTACAATTTCATTGCAACGTCCTCATGCTCTGCCCAAGTGATGGGCATATCGTCAAAATCTTGAAAAGCCATATTTTTAGTTGTTGATTATTGGTTATTAGTTATTGGTTTTCTCTCAAAATACTGAGGGGTATAACCAAGAACCGTATTTATTTGGTTGTCGGATATTGATGGTTAGTTATTGGTTTTACTCTCAAAATACTGAGATGATAGCCTAGAACTAATAACCAATAACCAACAACTAATAAAAATTATCGTCTAAATCCCCCTTTCATCGGTGGCATACCAGGCATTTTTCCAGTGGTGAATTGATGCATCATTTTGCTCATTTGCTCGAATTGCTTCACGAACTGATTGATTTCATCAATCGTTTTACCGCAACCCCGTGCAATGCGCTTTTTACGGCTTAAATTCATCAATTCTGGATTTGCGCGCTCTTTAGGTGTCATGGAGTGAATGATACACTCTATTTTCGTATAAGCTGAATTATCAATATCAATATCTTTCATGGCTTTACCAATGCCCGGAATCATACTCATGAGGGATTTTATATCACCCATTTTTTTGATTTGCTCCATTTGGCTCATAAAGTCATTGTAATCGAACTTGTTTTTCTTGATTTTGGCTTCAATGCGCTTGGCTTCTACTTCATCAAATTGCTCTTGCGCACGCTCCACGAGGGAAACAATGTCACCCATGCCCAATATCCGCTGAGCCATACGGTCAGGGAAAAAGACGTCGAGGGTGTCCATTTTTTCACCCATAGAAACGAATTTAATGGGCTTACCAACGGTATATTTGATGGAAAGTGCAGCACCACCGCGCGTATCACCGTCCATTTTAGTCAATACCACACCGTCGAAATTAATGCGGTCGTTGAAAGCTTTAGCAGTATTTACCGCATCTTGACCCGTCATGGAGTCCACTACGAATAGCGTTTCATTGGGCGAAATAGCATCTTTAACCTTCGATATTTCGCTCATCATCTCTTCATCCACTGCCAAACGACCTGCCGTATCCACTATCACCACATCACATCCTTGCTTTTTCGCTTCTACAATTGCTTGAAGAGCAATCTGAACAGGGTTTTTACTTTCAATATCCTTAAAAATAGGCACACCCACTTGACCTGCCAACACCGTTAACTGCTCAATCGCTGCGGGACGATAAACGTCACAAGCCACCACCATTGGGCGTTTGCTGCGTTTTGTTTTTAGGAAATGGGCTAATTTACCTGTAAAAGTGGTTTTACCCGAACCTTGCAAACCGGCAATCAAAATCACGGTGGGCGCTCCTTTTAGATTAATACCCGCCGTCTGACCGCCCATGAGTTCGGTCAATTCGTCATTCACGATTTTAATCATCAATTCACCTGGGCGAACGTTTTTCAAGACGTTCTCAGTGCCCATTGCACGGTCTTTGATTTTATCCGTGAATTCCTTCGCAATTTTATAGTTCACATCCGCCTCCACGAGTGCGCGGCGAATGTCTTTTATAGCTTGCGCAATGTTTAACTCCGTTAATTTATTTTCGCCTTTCAATACCTTAAAGGCGGAATCTAATCGTTCATTTAAACTTTCAAACATAATCTATGTATTTGATTGTCAATATTTTATATAGTATATTAAAATGACTTTTGAAGTAACTAAAACCTCAATGCCACTTTAAGAGCGCAAATATAAACAAATTCGATTTGTAAAAGATGTTTAAGAAGGCGTAAAAAAATAATCTTCACTTTTTGTCGGGCTTAAAATTTATTATCATACAGAGCGTAGCGGCGTATGATAATAAATTTTGAGAGCCGACTAAAGAAAAAGTGATGATTATTTTAGCCCAACTAATCAAAATAGGCTCTTTACTGATTTTTTTACGCCAAATACTGAGGGGGGGATAATTTATACTTATATTTGTTCAATTGGTTCTGCTATTTTAATTTTTAAAATAAAACGTACAATGCCTATTTCTAAACTCATTCTTAGTTATCTTCTAACTTTTGCCGTATTTTTTATCGTTGATATGGCGTGGCTCGGCTTCGTTGCCAAAGATATTTACAAGAAATATTTGGGCAATTTCCTTTCCGATAATGTCAATTGGATAGCGGCTTTTATCTTTTATTTTCTCTTTGTTGCGGGCGTTTTCATCTTCGCCATTTTACCCGCCATTGAAAAAGATTCGTTGCGTTCAGCCATCATTATGGGGGCTTTATTTGGCTTTTTTACCTATGCCACCTACGATTTGACCAATTTGGCAACCTTAAAAGATTGGCCCATCACCATCGTTTTTATTGATATTATCTGGGGAATGGTTTTAACGGGCATTGTCAGCACCGCTGGATTTTATATTGTCAAATATTTTCAATAAGCTAAAATGACCGTTTTTTTGTCCGTTTCCTTACTCGTATTCACTTACGTTACGCTCTGGTTTATTGTTTCTTTAATTAAAAAAAGGAACGATGTGGCAGATATTGCGTGGGGATTAGGTTTTGTCTTGATTGCCATTTTTCTCTTTTTCACCCAACCGCTTTCTGATATTTCAATCCTTATTTACATATTGGTTGCGCTTTGGGGCATTCGTTTGGCGGTTCACATTGGGTCGAGAAGCCGAGGTAAAGAGGAGGATTTTCGCTATCGAAAATGGCGGGAAGAGTGGGGTGATAGCTTTCTCATTCGTTCCTATTTGCAAGTGTATATTTTGCAAGGCTTTTTTATGTATATTATAAGTTTACCGATTATAATTGCTTGTATTTCAATTAAAAATGAGTTAAATGCTTTCACTTTTATTGGTTTTATTTTATGGCTAATTGGCTTTTTATTTGAAACAATTGGTGATTATCAACTCGCCGTTTTTATGAAAAATAAGAAAAATAAAGGCGATATTATGCAAACAGGCTTATGGCGATACACCCGTCACCCCAATTATTTCGGCGAAGTGCTGCTTTGGTGGGGCATTTTTATCATCACTTTACCCCTTGAAAACGGCATTTTTGCTATTATAAGCCCTTTGACTATTACGTTTTTATTGCTCTACGTTTCGGGCATTCCGATGCTCGAAGCCAAATACAAGGACAATCCGCAATTTCAAGACTATAAAAAACGGACAAGTGCGTTTTTTCCATTGCCGCCAAAAGTGGGGTAGTGGGGCTAAATGTTTAAAATTATATAATCAACACCATAAAATCATTTTCATTATGAAAAAATACCTCTTTTTGAGCTTTATGGCTCTTTCTTTCGTAAAATTATCCGCTCAAGAATTGCTTTACCCTGTCATTAAAAATGGCGGCGGCATATTCGATGTACCCGAGGCGATGCCCATTGCGGATGTAAAAATGCAATATAAAATAGTGTCTGAAATCTCGGCGGGCGCAGAAAAGCCCGATTCCTTAAACCCATCCTTGGATAAAATGGCGCGTCTGGTCAATTTGCATCGTCACGCGGGGGTGCAGGCTAAGAATTTTGAATTGGTTATTGTCATTCATTTCAACGCTTCCCCGATGATTTTATCAGATGAAGCCTACCAAAAGAAGTTTGGCGTACCGAATCCTAATACCCGCTTAATCAATGAAATGGCTGATAATGGCGTAAAATTTTACATTTGTGGGCAATCGCTTTACAAACGTAAACTGGATAAAGAGCCACGCAATCCGAATATCAAACCGATTTTGTCGGCTATGTTAGGCATTACGACTTTACAAATGAAGGGATATGCGTTTATGCCTTAAAAGATACCCCCTTAGTATAAATGCCTTTTTGGGGCTTTGACGAGCATTAGCTAAACAACAATTTATGTATATGATAAGATTAATTAAAATATTTAAAGTGCTGATATTTAGTGTTTTAGGTTTGCTTGTTTTAATATCAGCTTTATTTGGATATCGAGACAAACCCGTTGAAGAATTAAAATTGAAATACGCCCAATCACCCTCCGCTTTTATTAAAATGGATGGTATGGACGTACATTATCGCGATGAAGGCAACGCTTTCGATACCCTGCCTTTGGTTTTAATTCACGGTACAAGCTCCAGTTTGCATACTTTTGATGAGTGGACGAATGCCTTAAAAAGCACTCGGCGAATAGTGAGAATGGACATCCCGGCGTTTGGCTTGACGGGCCCCTTTCCCGATAGGAATTATTCAATAAACCATTATGTGGCTTTCATGGAGCATCTTCTTCAATCAAAGGGCATAAAACGCTGTATTTTAGGTGGTAATTCATTGGGCGGACAAATTGCTTGGCATTTTACGGCTAAAAATCCAGATATAGTTGAAAAACTTATTTTGATAGATGCAGCAGGATATCCATTGGATTCAAAAAGTGTCCCATTAGCTTTTACACTTGCCAGAGACCCTATAGCCAACAAATTTATGACTTTTATTACGCCTCGTTTTTTAGCCAAATCGAGCGTCGAAAATGTATATGACGATAAAACAAAAGTATCCGAATCGCTCGTTGATAGATATTTTGAATTGACTTTACGAGAAGGCAATCGCCAAGCTCTGGTGGATAGAATGTCCGTGCCAATTGATACGAGTGGTATTTTTTTAATAAAAAATATCCAAACGCCCACGCTCGTCCTCTGGGGAGAAAATGATTTATTGATTCCCGTTAAAAATGCCCATCTATTTCATAACGATTTGCCCAATGATACTATGGTTATTTTAAAAAATGCGGGTCATGTGCCCATGGAAGAAAACCCGAAGGAGAGTTTGGAGGCGGTTTTGGAGTTTTTGAGGAAGTTTTAATGGTCTGTATTTCAATGGTTTATAACTTGAACCAAGTTTTTAACTTGGTTCAAGTTAATTAAAAAAAATAATTCTTCAAATTAATTCGGTCTCTTATACTTCACCGGCGCAGGCGGCTCAGGTTTCAACTCAACACTCTGCGTTTTCATCAATTTTAAAGCTTCTTCAACGGCGCGTTCCAGTTGTGGGTCACGACCCCTCAGTACATCCGATGGATTTTGTTGCACTTCGTAATCGGGTGAAATACCTTCACCTTCGATTGCCCATTTGCCATTGAGGTCGTAATAACCGCCACGTGGGGCAACCATTCTGCCTTTATCAATGAACGGTGGTGTGTCCCAAGTGCCCACCAGACCGCCCCACGTGCGCGTACCCACGAGCGGACCCACTTTCATTTGACGGAATAAATACGGCATCAAATCACCACCAGAGCCCGCTCTTTCGTTGATAATCATCACTTTAGGTCCCCAAATGCCCGTATTGGGCACTGTAATCGGCTTATGACCTTCCACACGATTATTAAAATAACCTTGCAGTTGGCGTGCCATGACGTCCACAATATAATCCGCCGCCGAGCCGCCGCCATTATTGCGCTCATCTATGACAGCCCCTTTTTTATTCTGTTGCGAAAAATAATACCTATTAAAATATGTAAAACCAGGGCGACCCGTATTCGGGATATACACATACGCCAATTGACCTTTTGACAGCGAATCCACTTTACGGCGATTGCCTTCAACCCACTCTCTTGAACGCAAATTGCCTTCATCAGCAACGGGCATCACGGAGATAACTTTACCCTCACCCGTTGGGCTACTGGATAGTTTTAACTTCACTTGTTTATCCTGCAAATATTCAAAATAACTGTAAAAATTCTGGCTTGTACTGAGGGGTCTGCCGTTCACCTCTTGGATATAATCGCCCTCTTTAACCTCAACGCCCGGCACGGACAATGGCGCTCGGAGTTCAGGATTCCAACTTTCACCATCGTATATTTTTTTAATTCTAAAACCACCATTTTCAACCGCAATATCAGCGCCCAATAAACCAATCGGCACCCGTTTTACATCCGGAAAATCACCACCACTCACGTAAGAGTGCCCAATGGACACTTCACCACTCAAAATATCCACGATGTAATTCAAATCAGTGCGGTGGCGGCAATCCTTCACCCACGGGCTGTACCATTCATAGACTTTCTGCCATGGTGCGCCATGTGCATTGTCCACGTAAAGGAAATCCCGCATATATCGCCAACCCTCTTTAAGAATTTGAGCCCATTCATCTTGCGGAACGATTTTCATTTTCAAGTCAATATTCAGCTTGCCATCACCAATTTTGGGAGTACCATCCGTTTTGACAATGCCCCAAGTTGCACCACTTTGATATAAAAGCTGTTTTCTATCACTCGAAACCGTTGCGTAAGCCAATGGTGTGAGGAAAACTTCCGTTTTTTTATCTTTAAAATTATAGCGGTGGAGCGTTATGCCTTGTTGATTAGGAACAGTTTCACCATAAAAAATATAATCTTTAGGCCCCCCCATCAAAGCCGTGTAATTGCGCAAAGGAATATTGATGGACACAATGCGCTGACCAATGCCTTCAATATCCACGGTGGTTTTTACGGAGTCTTTGGCTTCTTTTGCATCGGATTTTTCTACTTCTTCATCACTTTTAGGCATTACAGGTGGACCATCTTTTTTATTTAAAACCACAGCGTATAAACCGCGCGTCACCTGCATATCGTAAGAAGTCATATCCAACCAACCCACCGATACGCCATAATCCGTACTCGCTAAAAAGTATAAATACTTGCCTGTCGCATCCCAAACAGGGTCAATGGCATCCGCTAAACCATCCGTGATTTGAGTTTTTTGACCTGTTTCAATATTGTATAAAAACACGGCTTTGAACTGATTTTCTAACAATTTGACATAGGCTATCCATTTACTATCCGTTGAAAATGAAGGGTTCATAGTTCTGTTGGGATGCGCCATGCGGTCTGTGTCCACCTTTTTTGAAGTGCCTGCTTTGACATCCACTATCCAAATGGTATAATCGGTATCGCTGAAAGAAATATATTTTCCGTCGGACGACCAAGTCGGTTTGAAGAAAAAAGTAGGCTTTGCGAAAGAGATGACTTGCGGCTTTTCCATGCCCATTTGGTCAGCAATCATTAATTGATATTCACCACTGGCATCCGAAAACCAAGCAATTTTTTTTCCATCGGGCGACCATGTAGGTGAACGGTCTGCTACGCCGCTGGTATTGGTGATGTTTCGACCATCACCATTTTCTTTAGGAACGGTGAAAATATCACCCCGATATTCAAACATAGCGCGTTGACCCGTCGGTGAAAGGGATGCATTGACCAAATCGCCCACCGGCACATCTTTCCAACGCGGGCGTGCCCAATTGAAATCCCCTTTTACATTGATAACTAATTGTTTAGTCTTGTTGACTGAGGGGTCATAAAGATGCAAATAACCCGCTTGTTCATAGACAATTCTATCTCCACAAGCGTCAATACTCTTACAATCAAAGTCTTTATGAAACGATATTTGCTTCAAATCCTTCGTTTTTGGATTGTATTTCCAAACGTTGTTCGCATAATCTCTTTCCGATAAAAAATAGATGTCGCCTTTGTACCAAACGGGGTCGAGATGTCTTTCCTTATCCGTTTGCGGCGTTTGCGTGAGGGATTTATCTTTCAAATTCATAATCCAAATCGGTTGCGCTTGCCCGCCTCGGTAATTGCGCCATTCAGGATCCCAGAGCGTGATAGGTGTATAAGCCACATAATTGCCATCTTTCGATATTTCGCCAAAAGAAGCTTGTGGAATCGGTAATTTTGTTTCACTACCGCCGTTCAAACCAATGGTGTAAAAATGATTAATCATCGTTGGCACACCCGCCCGACCCGAGCGGAAAAGGACTTGTTTGCCATCGGGCGTCCAGCCTTGCACAATGTCGGAATCGGGGTGATAAGTCAAACGCTTGGGTTCACCCCCCTCAGTATTGACGACAAAAACATCAGTATTACCATCATATTGCGCTGAAAAAGCGACCATAGAGCCATCGGGCGAAAAATGCGGAAAGCTCTCAGTGCCTTCGTGACTTGTCAAGCGTTTGGCGTCGCCGCCTTCTCTATCCACGAGCCATAAATCATCGGCATAGACAAAAACGATGTGTTTGGAACTGATAGTCGGTTGGCGAAGTAGGCGAGTGCCTTGTGAAAAAAGTAGGGTAGTTAAAAATAAACTGTTTAATGCTAAGAGTAATAATCGTTTGCTCATTGATTCTAATTGGTTAGATTAAAAGAAAGGATTTGTTTCAAACCTAAATTTAAGAAAGAATGAGGGATTGATGGGATTATTAGACGAACTTCTTTTAATCCTGTATCTTGTAATGATTTTTAAAAAACCAAAATTAAAAGTTTAGGCTAAACTTTAAGATGAAGATGGACAATCAATCAAAAAACCAAACTATCAAAACAATCTTTACCTTTTTATCTATCACCTTTCTATTAAGCACCGTTTTCTATTACTTAATTATTGCGTTTGGTGCGAATAGCGGCGAATTTCGACCCTATTCGCAAGGGCTGATGTGGTGCCCGGGTATAGCTGCCCTGTTGACAATGAAAATTTACAAAAGGAATATTTCAGAATTAGGCTGGAACTGGGGCAACACCCGTTTCCAACTGATGAGTTACGGTATTCCTTTAGCCTATTCTCTCATAACGTATCTGATTATTTGGATGACTGGGCTGGGGGGATTTTATAAAGTCGAATTTGTTAATTCGATGGCTAACTCCCTTGGTTGGAGCGATTTATCGCCCTATTTATCCATTTTATTCTATTTTATTTTAATCGGAATTGTCGGTATGATTGATTTTTCTGCATACGCTTTGGGGGAAGAAATAGGCTGGCGAGGCTTTCTTGTACCTAAACTTTACAAAATATCGGGCTATACAAAGACGTCCTTCATCACAGGTATTATTTGGTCTGTTTGGCATTATCCACTCATTATTTTTTCTAATTACAACAACGCTACCCCCATTTGGTACAGCCTTACTTGCTTCACAGTGATGATTATTAGCAGTTGTTTTATCTATACATGGCTGCGTATCCAATCCAATAGTCTGTGGACAGGTGTATTTCTACACGCCAGTCATAATCTATTTATTCAAAGAATTTTCACACCGCTAACAACAGACACCGGCAACACTGCATTTTTTATGGATGAGTTTGGGGCAGGTTTAGCACTCGCTTCTATTGTTGTGGGGTTCATGTTTTGGCGAAAACGGCATTCACTTATTGAGGCGAAATGATGCTGTTTCAATCGTATTTCAGAAATGCATTGAGGAACACGGATGACACGGATTAAGTTCAATCCGTGTCATCCGCATTCCAATTACACAAGCCTAATATTTTCACGAAACCAACACCTGCACCGGTTGGCTCCAATTGCTTTTGATGCCTGAGATGTGAATCCCTCTCACTCTAAATTCGATAAGGACATTCGACTCTAAGCCTTCCAAAAGCGCACTTTTTCCACCGCGATAGTCGCCGTTGAGCCATACTTCAGTGCCTTTCACACGTCTTTCAATGGCATACATATTGGCTCCTGCCACAGCCCCCCATGAAATCAATGCCGACCCATCTTTTTCTGCATTGCTGGCTTCCAATTGAGTCGGCGTAGCCAATGAAGTCACTGCCACAGGCTTTTTGCGCGTTTCAAAACCAGCAGCCAATACAATGGCTTCGCTTTCATTCGCCATGACATCCACATAGCGAGCCACGGTGGCGAGTTGATACACCATGTCGTCCAATTTGGTGTTTTTTTCAAGCGTCGCTATCTTGCCGCCATCACTGGCTTTCGACACCGCCGCTTGGTACGCATCATACGCTGTTTTCAAAGTCTCCACTTGTGGTTGGAGGCTCACAAACTGAGGGTCAGCAGTCATTTTAGTGATGACATTGGCAGCAAACTCTGCTTTTTCTGCTTGTGGAAGCGTTTTAAATGTAAATACAACAGAACTTTTCATTGACTGAAAATTTTAAATGGTTATTAAATATGTTTTTTAATTACATATAAAATAATGCCAAATATAACAAAACAAGACATTTTATCTTAAAAAAATGCCAAAATTGTCACTTTAGTCTCAAAAAAATTCATTTATTATAATAATTACATCAAACCAAACTCTGTTGAGAGCATTCATTATAATAAATGCTTCAAATCAAACTATGTTGAGGTCACTTATTATAATAAAAACTTCAAACCAAACTCTGTTGAGAGCATATATACTTTGGTTTGCTCCAAACACAGTTAGTTCAAAGCATTTACTGTAGTGAATGTTTTGAACCAAACTCTGTTGAGAGCATTTATACTTTGGTTTGCTCTAAACATAGTTTGGTTCAGAGCATTTATACTTTGGTTTGTTTCAAACATAGTTTGGTTCAGGTCATTTATAGCTTGGTTTGTTCCAAACATAGTTTGGTGCAGAGCATTTACTGTAATAAATGCTTTTTTTTGTCTTTTTTCTGTGATGATTGGCACGCATAGCTGACTGGTAGGTGTAGAGGCTGAGGATTTTATGGGTTTTGGGGATTTAAGTATCGAGTATTTTAAAGTATCGGATAATTCATTCTTCATAAGAGGGTCAATACTGAGGGGGGTATTGCCTTTAAATAGTGTCTGCAATTGGAGTCAGACAAAGAGTTGGGTAAATCTTTAAAATAGTTTTTGAAAGTAAATTTATTGTGATATATTTGTAATTATTAAGCATGAGAACATAGGTCATTTGATAACAAGAAATAATAAAAAATTTTTATATAAAATAAATCATTATTTAATACGAAAAAACTAAAACCAATAATATGATAGCTGAATTTTATTTAATGACTACAAAAAACTTAAATGGTTTTTTGCAAAGTATAACTAGGGCTCAAGCCCCAGATAAATTTACAACAAAATTTTTAGAACAACTTGGTTATAAAAGCACAACAGATAGACTATTTATCCAAATTCTTAAAGGGTTAGGTCTTTTAGATAGCAATGGAGTTCCAACAACGAAGTATTTTCAATTTATAGATAATTCACAATCAAAATACATACTTGCTGATTGTATTAAAGAAGCATATGGAGATTTATTTAAGATAAATACAAAAGCGAATGAAATGTCAGAATCAGACATAAAAAACAAACTGAAGACAATTTTTGAAGGTAAGAAATCAGATGATGTTTTAAGATTAATGTCAAAAACATTTAAAGGTTTATGTGAACAGGCTGATTTTACTCAAACCAAAGACATAGTTAAGCAAGAACCTAAAGTGGTTACTGATACTAAATATGAAAGATACGAAGAACCTAACTTTGATAATTCCAGTTTACAACCAATTGTAAACAAATCAATTAGTACAGACCTCCATTATAATATACAAATTCATCTACCCGAGACAAAAGATATTGCTGTATACGATGCAATATTTGAAAGTCTAAAAAAACATTTACTATGAAATTAGATCCAATTTACAATTTCGCATTTAGGGGATTACTCACAATTAATGCACTTGAAAAAACTCCCTGTATAAAAAAACAAAAGTTTACTGCACAAGAAGGGTTAGAATTAATTAGTAGTTTAGGAATTAATGATTTAGATGAAGAATTAGTAAAGAAAGCTCAAAAAATGGCGATTGTTTACACTGCGATATGTGCTTTTGAAAATACCGTAAGACAGTTTGCATCAAATGTTCTAATTGAAGCCTATGGTGAAAACTGGTGGGTAAACAAAGTTTCTGATAAAATTAGACATAAAGCAGAAATAAGAAGAGAAGAGGAAAATAAAATTCGTTGGCATCAACCGAGAGGAGATTCTGCAATAAATTATACCGAGTTTGGAGATTTACTAACAATCATGCGTAATAATTGGACAGATTTTGAACCTTTTATTGTTTCCTTAGAGTGGGCAGACCAAATAATAAAAACAATAGAAAGGTCTCGAAATGTCATCATGCACAGTGGCGAATTGGTAAATCAAGATATAGAAAGAATAGGAATGTACATTAGAGACTGGATTAAACAAGTTGGTGCTTAAAATGGTTTCTATTCCTGCAGGCACTCGATCCCTTGCTGACACTGTGTCTTTAAACCAGCCTGCAGCAATACTCGGTCGTTGGCTGTAATTTTTAGTTAAGCTTTCAAAAATAATTAACGAATTAATATTTCTGGAACATGAATGCAAGAAATTGTAGAGTTAATCTTAATCTTTCACCATTGGATTTTCCACCTATTAACGGATTAGGTGGGCAATCAGATTTCACCCAAACGGAACCGCCAGTTCTTATTAAGAAGAAAGTGATATTAAAAATAACTAAGAAACTCATTGTTACTGATACTTACGCTAATAAAGAGTATGAAGTTTTCACAGCACAATCCACTTATGAGATACCAACTACTGATATAAAAACGAGAGAAGATGTATATGAATTTTATAAGGATGCTACATTGGCACTAAGCGAAGCGTATCAGTACGTAGAAAAACAAATGTTGCTTCCTCATCTTTCATTTCACACCCCATCAATTGAAACTTATCAAAGAGAGATTGATAGATTATTTGCTTTATTAATCAGCCAAAACTAATTACACATTAGCGCAGCATATCATTCAAAAACCCACATTTTGAATCAAAGAACAAGGTTGCTCGTAAATAGGCTTTCATCCTTTATGTGGTATCATGCAAGTCTTTGACTTGAAGGTTAAATATCTCATTCTTACGCCAAATAGTGTTCGAATACTGAGGGGGTAATGTGCTTTGAATATTAAAGACATCTAAATTATTCATTATCAATACTTTATACCTTTTTAAAAAAAGAATTTGGTTGTACCATTTAGGTTTTTTACATTTGTTAATGTGTACGCGCTATTGCGTATATTTACGAATTAGCGGTAATTATAAACAGACCAACGAATGACCTTCAATCAAAAAATAGATATCACCGACTTCTGCGATTCTTACAATCCAATTGTAAAATCTTATGCGACGGAATATTTAAACAAGATTGCATCTTTAAACGATATTAAGACTTTGCTATTCAATGATGTTAATACCAAATCGATAAAAGAATTTATTGACTTTGCTGACGAAATTGCTGATACCTACATTAGCTCATTTATTTATAGACTTGTTGGGGTTAAGGAAATCATTTTTTGCAGAGAGAACAAAAAACAACTAGACACAAAAGAAGTTTGGAAATTTATATCAAAATCAATTAGAGTTATACCGTCGGAACTTACTATATCTTCAATTGGTTCACAAGGCTTTCTATCAATACCGTTATACAAACAAGACGATTCGCTTGAAAATTTTGATTTTATTAGACTTCATATTTGGGATGATTCACTTGATAAATATATGGACTTAAAGAAATGTCAAGACTTTTCTATTCATTCCCACACTTTTTTCGCAAAAAGTTGGATAATTACTGGGCTAGTGAAGAATGATAGATATGATTATGAAACAGTTTCAGACAATGCTACACATTCTTTTTTTGAAGTTCAGTATAACAAGTCTTTAAATGAAGTTAATCAACATACATCTAAAGCTGTGAACAAAAATATTAATGCTAGACTTTTTAAAACTAGTGAAGAAATTCATTTTTCTAATGGATACTATGAAATTGAACCTAGTAAATTACATCAATCAGGTCATTTAAATTCACCTAATTCATCAGCAACATTTTTTTCTTTCACGGGAAAAGACGGCTTAGGAGAATCTTTTGTAATTGGTCCAAAAGATATTATTGAGTCTGAGATAAACAGAAAGATGATTATTTCCCCAATTTACCTACTTGATAAAATATATGCACAATTATGAATAAATCGGAACTTCTTTTATTGGACTGGATGAGAAAAATTCACCAACTCGAATATGCACATTGTTTCCAATCTCTTTTTTATACAAAGCTTGAAAAATGGATTGGAATATCATCATTTGTTTTAACTACTACTGTTGCCTTTACATACAGATTTCCGTTTATTAATTATCCTTGGGTGAAAGAATATGTTTTGCCTTTAATTGCATTTATTGTTGCAATATTAGCTGGTTACCAAGCATTTATTAAACCGGGAGAAAAGTCTGAAATACATAGAAAACTTGGATTGGAATATGAGAAAATCAGACACGATATAGGACGGTTGTACTTATTAGCTTCTGACCCTCAAAATCCAGAATTAGAAATTAAAACAAAAGAGATTAAAAGTAAATGGGACTCATTGAATACAATATATGTCAACGAGTGCTATTACATACAAGCTAAGGACAAAGTAAAGTCATTTAATAAATATCCCAAGGAATTAGATTTTATACCAGACAAAAAACAATAACTACCTGCTGGCACTGAGTCTCTAATTCTAACTCACAAATCTATCCCTGAAAAACGGGCTCGCTCGCAAGTAGTCACTGACTACTTGTGTGTATTTTGTGGTCTCTTTGACCACATAGAATAAAGAAATACTGAGGGGTCATGACCCGCTAAAATATTCATTATCAATACTTTATGCCTTTTTAAAAAAAGAACTTGGTTGGTTCATTTAGGTTTTTTATATTTGTTGTAATGTACGCGCTATTGCGTATATTTACGAGTTGTACAAAAGGCTCGCTTCGCTCGCCTTCTGTACAACGTGGCGGCGGCTAGTTATGGCGCAACCTTCTTATAACTTTTACGGACATGACAATTGATGAGAATTTTCTGAAGCTTAGGGCTATTGTTCGTAAACATGGGAAATATGTGATGGGCAAATTATTCGATGATTATGTAACTGGTAACATAACAAAGAAAATTATTCCTTCTTGTATCTTATGTGGTACTGAGCATAACATAACTAAAGAACATGTTTTGCCGAAATGGGTTTTCGAAAGTAATGCGAAACACTCTTTCAAAACTGATGTAAATCAACTAAGCCGATCCTATATAAGTTCTACCTTACCTGCTTGTAAAAGTTGCAATTCTATTTTGCTCAACGGTATTGAAAAGTATATTCAAAAGACACTCTCCGAAGTAGATCTTCAGAATCGCTATTATAGTACCGAAGAGTGGGATAACGTCATTCGATGGCTCGAAATAATTGATTTTAAATTCCAAGTATTAGATATCGTAACAAAGTTTCGGGCACACAAAACTGCAGGATACATTCCAGCACTGGCAGATGTTTCAATCGCTTTCATGCGAGACTTTTCTGTGCGTTCAGTTACTTCTAAGGCTCGACTTGCACTTAAACGAATAGGTACAAAAAATAAAAACAGAAGGTCTAACTCACTTATTGTAGGTAGAACGATTAAGAAAACCTTTCATTACTTTCATAAATCTGGGCAATTTATTCATTTAGAGTTGCCGACCTACAACAAAGGCTTTTTCTATTTTTATGAAAAAGAATATATAAGAGACAAGGCCGCGTTGAAAGAGGCAATGAAAATTATTAAGGAGGTATACCAAGTCTGATGTAAGCCAGCCCCCCCGCTGGCACACTATATAATTCAAACAACTCACAATATTAAATCAAAGAACGGGCTGCTCGTCAATGGATCTCTGACCCGCTCGCGCAGTATGTAATTCAAACAACTCACAATATTAAATCAAAGAACGGGCTGCTCGTCAATGGATCTCTGATCTTTTATGTGGTATCAAGTAAGTCTTCGACTTCAAGGTGAAATGTAAAAAAGATACACCCCCTCAGTATAAAGCCTTGTGAAAGCCTTTATACTGAGGGGGTCAATACCTTTTGAATAATATCTGCAATGAGTACCAATAAATTTATAGGACAACGACTCCGCATTTTGTATTGTTTAAGAATTTTAAAATTACATGAATGTAAAATCAAACCAGCTAAAATATTCATTATCAATACATTATGCCTTTTAAAAAAAAGAATTTGGTTGTATCATTCAGGTTTTTTACATTTGGCGTTATGTACGCGCTATTGCGTATATTCACGCGTTGTACAGAAGGCGAGCGCAAATTTTACTATTAGTAAGTTTGGCTTAACTGCCTCTAACTTGTATAACAAAATTTATCTATCTTTAAACATGAGAAAGCAAATTTCCCTTTTTCTTAAAAATCATTTTATTGTGAATTATTATCTGGAGAAAAAAGTAATTGCTTTAAGCCTGATGTTTATAGGTTTTTCAATTACGGGTTATAGGCTCATTGCCCAACAATCAGGCGCTATAAAAGTGGAAGTAAGAAAAGTGGACAGTAGTTACAGATTATATCGTGCCGGTCAGCCTTACTTTATAAGAGGTGCAGGCGGCACTAATTATTCTGACCGGCTGGTTCAATACGGAGGTAATTCGATTCGCACTTGGGATACCAGAAATGGCGACGAGGTATTACGGAAAGCACAGCAACTGGGCTTAACGGTAACCATGGGTTTAAACGTAGCACGGGAGCGACATGGATTTAATTACGACGATGCAACGGCGGTGCAACAGCAGTTAGAAAAACTGCGCCAGGAAGTACGCAAATACAAAAATTTTCCGGCTTTGCTGATATGGGGTATCGGTAATGAACTGAACCTGAGCTACACAAACCCAAAAGTTTGGGATGCTGTGAATGACATTGCAAAAATGATTCACCAGGAAGACCCAAATCACCCTGTTACTACGATGTTAGCCGGCGTGAGCAAAAAAGAAATTGACTATATAAAGGTTCGGTGCCCCGAGCTTGATCTGCTTTCTGTGCAAGTATATGGAGGATTGGCAAGTTTACCACAACAGCTGCGCAATGTCGGTTGGGAAGGTTCATACATGGTAACAGAATGGGGACCTACCGGACACTGGGAAGGGTTGCAAACATCATGGAAAGCGCCAATAGAAGAAACAAGCAGTGAAAAAGCAGCCGTGTATAAAAGCAGGTACGAGTATTCCGTAGAAAGAGATAAAGAAAAATGTCTTGGCTCCTATGTTTTTCTGTGGGGACAAAAGCAGGAACGTACGCCTACTTGGTATGGCCTGTTTACAGAAAAAGGAGAGGAGTCGGAAGTGGTAGATGTAATGCAGTTTTTATGGAGTGGAAAATGGCCCCAAAACCAGGCACCCCATATCTATTCATTCCAGATAGACAATAAAAAAGTAACGGATAATATTATGTTGAAACCGGGTAACAGCTACGGCGCAATCGCGACGGCTTTTGATCCAAATGGGGATAAACTTACGTACCGTTGGGAACTGCTTGATGAGGCAACAAAGGTAGGCGAGGGTGGTGACCATGAAGACAAGCCAAAAAAGATGGAGAACATGTTAACCAATACAATCAATGGAAGAGCAACACTTAAAGCCCCTGCTAAAGAAGGTGCTTATCGCTTATTTGTTTATATAACTGATGGTAATAATAAAGTGGCTACCGCTAATATTCCGTTTTATGTAAAAGAATAATATTATCAAGTGCAAAGTTCAATTGCTATAACTCTTCTAACTTTTAGAATAGTGATAGCAAAGAACAATAGTAAAATAATAGAGAGGTTTGAGAAGATGTTAAACATAATATAAGGTTAATAAAAACACTAGTCTTCAGGTTCTAACTCTCTTTCTGGGCTAATAGCTTGAAGCCTATAAGTATGATCCATCTAAATGCAGTACAAATACAGCCACTCTGTATTACAACAAGTAATACGGAGTCATTCCCGCTTGCGTAAGATATAATTCAAATAACTCACAATTTTCAATCAAAGAACGGGGCTGCCCGTAAATGCGTCTCTGACCCTTTATGAATTCTATGATAAAAGCAAGAGTTTACAAATAAAATTAAGAAAAAAAATGACTTGGGAAGATGAAAGCATCATCCCATGAAAAAGTCAGTCAGGTGAAAGTCTTGCCAGAGCAGCATTCGGTCATTATACTCG
>JANPHO010000450.1:0-5138 GCA_031424515.1 Saprospiraceae bacterium | reverse complement strand
CATCGGACAGTGAATATCATCCGAGCGTGAGGAAAGCGAGGTGAAATTATTGGTGATGAATGATGGGTGATGAATGATGGGTGATGAATGATGGGTGATGGGTGATGGGTGAAAATTTGAAAAAGGGAACAAGAGAATTATTATACGAACGAACATTGCAATATTTAAACTATGCTTTGTTAAACGAATCATCCTTAAAATTAAAAAAATGAAAGGATTATTTAAAACCGTAAAAAGAACATGACCGAAAGAGAATTCGATGATATGTTTAAGGATAAGTTAGGTGACGAACTGCCCTTCGATTTCCGCTCAGGTGACTGGCAAGCTGCCGCACAAGAGCTGGATAAGGTGCTGCCCGTTGCCCCGTTGGCAACACCTAACCCTGTGCTTTCACCCGTTTCAAAAACATTGGGATGGTATAAATGGGCGGCGGCGGCAGCTGTATTGGCAGTTGTTTCGCAGGGTTGGTTATTGACTAAATTATATGACATCAGTAACGAACTGAATGCACTTAAACAACAAAATAATGTTGCTGCTGCGCCAATTGAAAAGCAGTCAGAAAATACAACTATTGCTAAAAATACCGACACAAAAGGCAATTATACTGAGGGGGTAGTCATTCGAGATACCATCGTCAAATACGTGGAAGTTCCCGCAAGAGCGCCGCAAGAATCCACTTACCAAACGGGTACTCAAGATAATGCTACTCAAAATAGCGGAACAATCGCTCAAAACGATGACACCAAAGCCCTTTTAAAAGAGGTAAATCAATTGAAAAAAGCGATTAAAGAAAAAAACAATATCATTGAAGCGCAAAAGGAAGCTGCCCAAAGTGCCATTGCGCGCACTGAGGATAAAAACGATAAAAAAGCCGAAAACGTAGCTAATAACGGCTTTAAAAATCAGAATGACTCTCGGGATAAGCCCGCTTTAGATAAAAAAGAGGTCAATAATGCCATTAACAATAATCCAATAATTGCTCAAAATAATTCGTCTATTGATAAAATTAATACACCCAATAATAGCGTAAATGCGCTTGATAAAAATGCCCTTGCCACCACTACAAACAGCGATATAGCTGAGGCAACAAAAGAAAAATTGACATTGGATAAGTTAAATCGTTTACCGGCTTTAAGTTTCAGTCCTCTAAAATCCAATTTTAAAGAAACGTTGGAAATGAACGCTGAAGATTTGTATTTGCTGCACAGTAGCCGCCGAAATATCATCAAACCGTTGCCCGATTTAAGTGGTTGGAAAGTAGGGGCAAATGCCTTGACGGTAGTCACTAACTTTGATTACCGAGATGGTAAAGTTGAAAAACATGATAAGATTATCAGTAACGGTTTTAACGCCCGTGTGATGTACGATGTGAATAATAATTGGCGGGCAACAGCAGATGTTAATATTTGGGAAGAGTCTTTTAAGCCAAACATCGATTTGGATTCATTCCATCGTAAAAGCCCTTTTCCTAAACCATCGCCTGATTATGAACTTTCAAAAGTTAGTTTTAATTCAAAAAATGCTCAAATCCGCATAGGTGCTGATTACCTTTTACCGAATAAAACTGTCATTACACCTTTCCTTGGATTTGGTTTGGCTTATAGCTGGAAGTCAAAAAAAGAAATTGAATTCGAGTATAAAAACAATGATAAGAGCAAACCGCCTCTACCGCCCTACGCCATTCCAAACTATGATAAAGATCAAAGTCCTTATTATTTCTCATTGCGTGCAGGTGTGGAAGGTAAAATATATAAACGTTTAAGTTGGTCAGCTAACATTACCAGTCAACTTAGATTGAATAGCAAAACCAACCAAATTTGGGGTAGTCAAATGGGTTTGGCCTATGCACTCTAAATAGAAAATTAGCGCAGAATTAACGTTGATAAAAACAGTTTAAAAACTGTTTTTATCAACGTTTTTTTATTAAAAACAAAAATACAATACACTGATTATCAATTAATTATACCCTTTTTAATAATTCTATTATTGGGCTAAATCAATAGTGTACAAGTATTGTCATAATCAGGTAAATTATAGAAATCAATATCATAAATAAAGCAATATCTCGTTTTAGTTACATAGAAAGCAACTAAAAACAAAATCATTTGTTAGTTATTAAGCGGATTCTGAAACCGCTTTTTTACACAATAAAGTTCTCAATTTTTATCTACTTATAAAACTCAAATTTCAGTTTATGGAAAGAAGAAAATTCTTGGAGCAAATAGGCGTAGGCGCTGCATTTGCTCTGACAGCCTCTTGTTTAGGCAGTTGCAAAGCGGAC
This sequence comes from Saprospiraceae bacterium, assembly GCA_031424515.1. Taxonomy (GTDB): domain Bacteria; phylum Bacteroidota; class Bacteroidia; order Chitinophagales; family Saprospiraceae; genus JAAFJT01. Next base: position 2,857 of record JANPHO010000450.1, on the reverse strand, counting down.
ACTGCGGTATCAGCCGTTGATTTTACAATCGACCTCAATGACTCTGCCAATGCCAACCTCAAAACCAATGGCGGTTACATCGTAAAAAGTGGCGCAGTGGTCGCGCGAACTACTACTGGCGCATACGCTGCAGCTACAGTAACGTGCAGCCACGAAGGTCAGCAAAGAATTACCTACAACAGCCAAGGACAATGGTATTGTACAGCGCACGGTGCTATTTTCGATGCCACAGGAAAAGGCTTGAACAGCAACGGCTCAAAAGGTTTGACTTTATTCAAAACCGAGTTGACAGGAACCACTTTACGCGTTTATAGCTAAGAAACTACCCCCTCAGTATTTGACGATATTCGAGGTTGAAAAAGAACTATTCTCGGAGCGGCTTGAAGTCACTCCGAGAATTTTAGACCAAAATTTCTACTTTTTATTTTTTCCTAAAATATTGATTACCAAATATTTACAATCGAATACCAATAATATTTAAAAATAAAAATAATTTTTTTTCTTAGCCATGAGGCAACCATTTTTAGCAACCATTTGTACTTAATAGTAGAAACAAAAACGAATTAATTGCCTTTAGATTAAAAAACTATAAACATAGGAATCAGGCAAATTTCGGAACAATTTAAAATTTTTTTTCGCCTTTAGGCAACCGATTTTTACAACCCATTGTACTTAATAGTAGAAATCAAAAACGAACAAATTGCCATAAGATTCAAAATCTATAAACATAGGAATCAGGTAAGTTCGGAATAATAAAAACTTCTTTTTTTTCGATTTGTATTCTCTTTTGGGCATCATCGTGCCTACAATGAGCAGCCAATTTTATGTGTATTCGTAACCGTTTTTTTATCATATTAAATTTATTTTATAATTATGAACGTATCAATTAAAAATCTCTTAAAATTAGCAACCCTTGTGGGAATTTTATTCACGGTAGCTTGTGCGAAAGAAAGCTCAGGTGACGTATTAGCAGATGGCAGTTTAACCACTGTGGACGAACTCGTGGTTTCAGGAACCGGTGCAGGTGGTCCAGATAGTTTAAGAAACCCAGGCGATACCTCCAGAGGACGCTGCTGGAGAGGTGGTGGCGGCAAACACGGTAATCATCCAAGCAAAGTTCAAGGCGATAGCATTGGTTTTTCAGGTTTACCCGCAGCAGCTCAAGCAAATCTTATAGCAAACACGGATACTTCAAAAATCACACGTATAGTTAAAATTACATTGGCTGATGGTACTTTTAATTATGTTGTAAGGTTCAGCGATAGAAAACATATCCATTTTGATGCGGCAGGAGTAGTGCTGGTAAAAGCTACAAAAGACCACCAATTCACTGAAATTACTTTCGCAGACCTTCCGGCAGCAGCGCAAACGTATTTGAATGCCAACGCTACAGTAGCTAATATCACAGCAGTGGTAAAAATTACTAAGCCAGATGGTACCATTATTTATGGTGTGAGACTAAGCGATAACAAACATTTTGCGTTCGATTCAGCGGGTACATTATTGGATATCCCAGGTGGTGGTGGACGTAAAAAAGGAAAGCATTAATTCTGTTCTTATAAATTGAGATTTCTGTAAGTATAAGTTTTTCATAGTAAAGTAGTCGAAAAAGTAGTCGAAAATGGTGAGTGATTAGGCTGATAACAGCACTATGATTGGGATAAGGATAGGGTAATGCCGTAATCACCTTTTCACTCACATTTTGATTATGATAGGAAAGAAAAAAGATAGTGAAAGATAAAAGGTTTTAGTTAATTTTTTAGATGAGTTAAGTTTTCGGTCATTTTCCAGAAGGAAAATCTTAGGGAAAATGACCGTTTTTATCACCCCCTCAGTATAGAGGGCAGTTTTGAAAAAATATTGGGATATATTCCTCTTAAAACCCATTAGTATTTCAATGAGTTTCAAGGTAAAGATAGTTTTTTCATACAATTTGTTTGGGGCAGTAGGTAATTAAGTATAAATGAAAAATGGCACCATTATTCATTTTTAACTTACCTGCTTCTTTTTTTATTTTGGCTTATTTCCATGTTTCAAGTCTTAAAACTTAAAATTTACGTCTGTAAAACGCCTACATTGAATTTCTCAACTGGCGCATTATTCGCCGCTTCAATGCCCATTGAAATCCATTGGCGGGTGTCCAAAGGGTCAATTATCGCATCCACCCAAAGCCGAGCAGCTGCATACTGAGGGGTGGTTTGCTTATCGTAACGTCCTTTTATTTCATCATAAAGAGCTTTTTCTTTTTCATTATCTACTTCTACGCCCTTCGCTTTCAAGCTCGAAGTTTGGATTTGAACCAATACTTTGGCGGCTTGAGCACCACCCATTACGGCAATTTTAGCAGTAGGCCAAGCGACTATCAAGCGGGGGTCATATGCCTTTCCGCACATAGCATAATTGCCCGCACCATAACTATTGCCCATCACAATTGAAAATTTAGGAACAGTGGAATTAGCCACCGCATTCACCATTTTAGCTCCATCTTTTATGATACCGCCATGCTCTGAGCGGCTGCCCACCATAAAACCCGTGACATCATGTAAAAAAACCAATGGAATCTTCTTTTGATTGCAATTCATGATAAAACGAGTGGCTTTATCCGCTGAATCGGAGTAAATGACACCGCCGAATTGCATTTCACCTTTAGTCGTTTTCACCACTTGCCTTTGATTAGCCACAATTCCTACCGACCAACCATCTATGCGTGCGTAAGCGCACACAATCGTTTTACCATAACCTTCTTTATATTGCAACAACTCTGAATTATCAACCAATCTTTTTAATATTTCAACAGTATCGTATGGTTTGGTGATATTATCAGCGGGGTAAATAGTAAGGATTTCTTTAGGATCAT
>JANPHO010000449.1:0-6439 GCA_031424515.1 Saprospiraceae bacterium | reverse complement strand
CGATATGAAAAGTAATAAAATAGCACGTTTTTACGATTTTTAGGAAACTCTAAAACAACAAAACGTTTTTCATTAAATTTATAAACAATTGATTATCAAAACATAGCGAATTGCTGAAACAATATTATGTATATTTAATTTATTGATAATGAATCAATTGAATCAAAAATCTAATATACTATCAATACATCCGATAAAAATATTTGACTGTCTCTTGAGGAATGATATAATCCCAACCATCTTTTTCAGAAGTTGTACTCATCACCAATTTGCCTTCAAAATTATAGAAATCAAAACGATGATTGTCATCGGTTAAAGTTACGTTGATACACCAATAGCCATTTTCAACATTAGGGATATTTTCTGTATTGAATTCAAATTGTGGTTTTACAATTATATTACCACTTTCATGCGCCAAACCCCACTTACAATCTTTCATAAAAGGGACATAACCATAGGCGGATTTGCCCCATTTTTCGGCTTCTATAGTGCCTGTTTTTACGCCTTTCTCGTTGTAACACGTAAAACCATACTCATTAGTCGTATCAGTTTGTGTCCAAATATGATGTGTGAAAATTTCAATCGCACTGTATTTAAAACTTTTGATTTTAGCTATGGGTTTGAGGGTTTTATTGGTAATCGTTAGGTTGTTTTTAGCATCTTCTAAGACCAAAAGGGAGCCCTCAGTAGCGACGTAATTTTTGCCATATTTAGGGTCAATTTCCGTTATTTTAGCCCCGTCCAATACGTAAGTGTGCGTTGTTCTATAATCTTCCGCCTTAAAACGACATTGAAAATAGTCCTTTGAAAAAGAAACAATTTCATTTATTTCCTTCAAAACCACATCCCCACTCTTATTTATGAGCGATATGAGGTTTGTTTTAGGCGATTTTAACGCAAGAAACCCGAAATCGAGTGGCTGCGGTTTTCCCTCTTCTTCAAACAAATCCCCTTCCCAAATCATCGGTTTCGAGAGTTGCCCTTGGCGGTTCAATATACCCCAATTGTAGGCTGTGTTGTAACAGAAAATCGACCCGTTTTTGAAGTCACCACGTATGCCCGAGCAGGAAACGGTGGCAATTTTTTTATTCGTTTTCGCATCAAATAAAATGTAATTTTTATCACCATCGGCGATTAATTCTTCTTCGGTATTAAGATACGCTACTACGCCATCACCCAGATATTGCCCCGTGGAATTAATCCCTTCAAAGACCACATTACCCGTTTTATCGCACAGGACAATGTGGTCATTTTCGTTACTGATGATATGAACAAAACCCGCTTTATCCATACCCGAAACAATACGGTAATTGCCTTTTATTTTAGGGCGAAACACAATTTTACCTTTGTTATCATATAAAACTTGTTGACGAGTAATGCCAATATCGCTGGCATCTTTTCCCGTAATTTCCATCGCTGAAGCCTTTAATAAGCCATTACACCAACCGCTTGGAAAGCCCGCAACATCCATAAAAGGTTCCCACATCAACTTTCCATTGGTATCGAAATAATGCCATATACCTTCTTTGCGATAAGCCACCATAGGTTGTTGGGCTAATAATGTTGTGAAATGCCCGATAAAAAGAAGAATAATCAGCTTTTTGATTGCCATTTTTAATTTAATTTTTTTGAAAATATTAAAAATACTGAGGGGGTAATTTTCACCATCCCAATCGAATAATCATTCCCTTAACTTGCCGGATACTGAGGGGGTCATTTCACTAATACCCCATAACCATTCACAAAATATCCTTTACCGTTTATCTTTATATTATAGACTTTTGAAACGGTTTTACATTCCTTTTCAACAAAAGCCACTTTTGTTTTAACTATTTGGTTATTAACTATTTGTAAAACTTCATCGCCTATTTTAATATCCTTAAAAGGCAGTTTTTTGCCGTTAATACTGAGGGGATGATTCAAAGTAGCCGATAACGATACTGTATTTTTAAGGTGCAGATTGGACGCAAAATCCACACCAGTTGGCATATTAAAATGCACTTTATTGATGCTGAAATTGCCTTCATGCACCTGTAAAGCCTCCACTACTGAGGGGGTATTACTGAGGTCGAGAACGGCATCACCAGCCTTGATGTCTTCAATTTTTTTGCGCTTTCCATCCGCCATAGTCACGTAAGAGCCCGCAGGAAAACAACCCGCCTTATTCAATCCAGATTGCCAAACTATTTTACTGGTTTTGTCAATGACCATGTATTGGAGGTACTTACCCTCTGGCTCATAAAAGGCAAATGAAGCCAAGCCGTTTTTAAATAAATCCGTTTCTGATAAAAAGCCTTTTTTTGAAAAATCGAACAATAATTCACCTTTTTTATTGATATAACCTTTTAAAGTAGGGCATAAACCTTCTTTAAAACCCATCAATGGAGTATATCCACTCGCCTTTTCATGCTCCATTGGGATAACCAATTTGCCCGTTTTATCAATAAAACCATATTTCAAATCGTCATTTTTTTCAATCGAAACGGCTGCCACACCATCACTAAAAGACATGGCTATATCAAATAACTCTTTAGTAATGCGCTTCCCCGTTTTATCAATAAATGTCATTTTCACAACGGCATCGTCTCCTTTTCCGACTAAAATACCCACCATCGCCAAACCTTCGCTAAATGGTTCTGCTGTAGCATATTCGTATTTTATGACCAATTTGCCTGTTTTATCAATGTAACCATAGGTCGGGTCTTCCGATTTCAAACTAACCCAAGCCAAGCCTTCTGAAAAGTCAGAAACCGTTTCCCATTGTGGTTTGATGACCCAATTGCCCGTTTTATCAATAAAGCCAGCCTTATTTTTTTCATCTATTTTAACGGCTAAACCCTCTTTAAAACTCTCAATATGCCCTTTACTGAACGGAATTACCAATTTGCCCGTTTTATCAATAGCACCAGAACTTTCAATGCCGTCAGCGGTTTGCCTAACAATTGCCAACCCTTCAGAGAAGTTTTCAATATCCCAAACGGTGAATGGCATCAACATTTTACCAGTTGTATCAATAATAGTTTTATTAAAACCTCCAGTTGCTTCAATGCAAATGATGGCTATACCCTCTTTAAAAGGATACACCGAATACGTATTTTCATATTGGGGTTTTATCGCCCATTCGCCCGTTTTGGCACTTAAATAGCCTAATTTTTTCGTTTCCTTATCTATAGCCGCAATCAGACCATCTGAGATGCTCGTTTTGATTCCAACATCTTTGAACGATTTAAGTACCTTACCTTCGGGCGTTATCAAGACAAATTCCTCACCACCATCTTGGTACAAATCTTTATTTAAGACTAAATAATTTTGGGCCTTTGTTTCTAAAATTATTAAAAAAAGAAGAGATAATAGTGCTATTTTTTTCATTTTCAAGTGATTTTTATATTAAAATGCATATATTAAATGCTTGATTGTTTCATCAACTCAATCAAAACGTCATTCACAAAGCTATAACACGTTGGATACTGAGGGGGTAGGCAATTTCGGAATTAAGATGTCAGATTTCGGATTTTAATCCTCCGAAATCTGACGTCCGAAATCACAAGTTATTGTTTCACCACCCCAATCGGAAAACCAGTCATTCTGTATTATCGGCAAATATGACAGAATGATAAGTTGGGTAGATTACTTATTCTTTTGCGTTTAATTACAAAGCGGCAGCTTAACAGCTCTACTCGTTTCACCTATGATTTCCAAGCCTTCAATCAAGTTTGGCAAACAATTCATGCGCTTAGTGACATATAGTTTTTTAAGCGATTTGGGCAACATGGGTAGTTTTGTCAACGGATTTTCGCCACAAATCAGCGTTTCGAGCATCGATGGTAACTCTGGCAACGTGGTCAGTTGGTTTCGAGCGCAGGCTAAATTGGTAAGCGCATCGGGTAATTTTGGCAAAATAGTCAGTTGATTATCTTGACAATAAATTTCGGTGAGGGTGCTGGGTAAAGTTGGAAGTACGGTCAGCGAATTTTCATTACACATCAAACTGGTGAGCGCATTGGGTAAATCGGGCAGTGCGGTCAGTTGATTGACGGAACAATTGAGTTCCAATAATGTATTCGGTAAGGTGGGCAAAACGGTTAATTTCGTCGTTGCACACGATAGTATTTTGAGCGTCTTTGGTAAGGTCGGTAAACTGGTTAATGGGTTTCCAAAACAATACAATGCCTCTAAATTTTTGGGCAATGTGGGCATTTTTGTGATTTTATTGCTACCACAATACAGCACTTGAAGTGCAGTAAAAGCCTCAATCCCCGTCAAGTCGGCAATACCTTTATTGTTTAGTTCTAACTTTGTTAAGGTTAGGGCAGGTTCTAGCAACTTGTTGGCTTCATTGATGCATTCAGGGTATTTTTCACGAATAGCTGCCGCAAAATTGACATCTGTAATCACTTGTTTTAACGGCTTTTGTGAAACATTGGATGGCTTTGTAACAATAGATACAGGCGCAGTTTCTCCATTTTTCAGAGGTTGTATCTGAACCATCAATTCCTTTTTTTGCTTTTTACCCTTTCGATATTCGGCACGTACCAAAACACAATTGGGTAATTGTGTCATTATTGGGGCGATGCCGTTATAATATTTTTTAAAATCTTTCACTTCTGGATAATCCAGGCGAGTAGCCGCCCAGTTATTCTTTTTTTCATAAGTCATGAGCCAATCGCCATTCTTTTCGTGATTCATGATGCAAAGCGTATTGCCAATGACGAAACAAGAATCATACGCCAGTAAACCTTCAGAATAAGGGTTTGAATTACAAGAAACTTTTTCAATTGTAGCCACGTTTTCAGTGCGAAAAGTAGGGTCGATTGCAATAATTTTACTCAAGCCAAGGTCTTTATCCTTACCCGTTTGATTATCGTAACATTGTTTGTGGGATAAAAATATTGTGCCATCGGCAGCGTGTAGCAAGCGTTTTTCTTGCTGAATATAGCCAAAATAACCTTTACCTTTGGTGGTTGCAATGAGTTGTGCCCCGTTTTTTACACTGTAATGATGGACTTTATTTTTGTTGCCTACGTACAAATTACTGCCTACCGCTTGCATAAAAATGTTGTCCTCTTCAAGCTCAATTTCAGCAACCATGTTGCCGTTGTGTTTTCGATTGAACTGAACTAAGTTGACTTTTTTACTGTCTTTTGGGCGGCTATTTAAAGAGACCAAGGTATAAACTTCACCTTGCATGGCTACAAGTTGATGATGAATGGGCGTATAACTATATTTACTGAAATCAATGATGGTTTCCACGGCGTATTTTGCGCCCTCTTTCCCTTTTTTAGTGGAATAAATATAGAGCATTTTTTTCTTCGTTTCCGACCGCATCGAATATACATAAACGCTCGAATCAGTGATGGCAATGTCGTTAAATGCCGGGCTGTACATCATTTCAAGTCGCCTATAATCACGGGTATTGGGCATTTCATCAAGGTATAGAATGTGGGCTATGGGCATCTCATCTTCCACAATCGCCAAAGACCGAAAATCAGCATTCGCCGTTAAACGAAATGTACCCGCTAAGACCAATTTATCACCCTCGGTGTACATTTGCGACATCGAAACGTCATTGCCACAGAAAAACCACGGACTATTACCCCGCTCATTCACGACCGTTTCAACTTGATCAGAAGCAGGATTGTAGCGAAAAAGTTGGTAATATTGGACACTCGCTACGAAAGAGTTGAAGTAAATGTACTTATTCGTTGCAGCCAAGTAATTCGACCCATACATCTGAACATTAGTCAAAATCTTTGGATTTGAACCATCAAGCCCCACAACCGCAAGCGTAGAAGCGTTAGGTTGGGCAGCAGCCGTGATGTAAAAAATCTTATTACCCATCACAACGGCATTCTTGCGGTTGCTACCCGCCTGAACATTGAGGAGTTGCTTATCCTCAGCAATTGTGGTAATTTTTTGGGCAAGCAGATTGGTCATGAAACACCCAACGAACGATAAAATGAAGATAATTCTCATCTTAAATATTAGATTATAATTGAAAAATACTGTTTGAATTTTTATGACGCTAAAAATATCACTATATATTATGCGAATTACAGGATCAAAGGGACATTTAGACACTACGTGTCCATAGAAAAATGCAATTTTCAAAGTCGTTATAAACATATTGAGCCTAACGGCTCATAAAATGAAATTATTAATGAGCCGATAGGCTCAATATGTTTATAAAAAACCATTTTTAAAAGGTTAAAAATAGATACGTAGTATCTGAATCTGCCTTTGAACCCTTAATTCGCATATATTTGAATAGCTGAATAGTAAGTTTTACTTCTTTTCAATTTGCCTTATACTGCTAATCAGCTCTGTTTAATTCACTTTTATACTACTTTTGATGGCTTCCCAATCCCCTTTTGCTTTTTCAAAATGGTCATTAAAATCAGTATAATTCAATACCATCACTTTTATACCACATTTTACAGCT
>JANPHO010000448.1:0-5030 GCA_031424515.1 Saprospiraceae bacterium | reverse complement strand
ATTCAAGCAAAATATTGGTTTTAACTACAATTTGAGTGAAAGAGAGCAATATTATGGCAGATTGCTTCCCGAAGGACGTTCACCAAGGAACGGTTTAGCGGGCAATAATTCGGGCACGTGGTACTCTACGACGTTGGAATCCCTCTTGTCTTTTGATAAAGAGTTGGCTAAAAATCATAGATTCAGCGCAGTAGCAGGCGCTACGAGAGAGTTTTGGACATATAAATATTTCAATGCTTCGGCAAGTAATTTTCCAGATGATTTGACGCAATCTTATAATTTCAAGCGGGGTGCACAAAATACGTATTTGCTTGAAAGTGGTCGTTCAGAAGGGGGCATTATTTCATTTTTAGGACGGGCGAATTACGATTTTAAAGGTAAATATTTAGCAACCGCGTCGTATCGTCGTGATGGTACAACCAATTTTGCAGCAAATCACAAATGGGCTAATTTCTACTCATTTGCTTTGGGTTGGAGGCTTTCTGAAGAAAAAGTGATTAAGGATTTAGGGCTTTTTGATGATTTGAAATTGCGGGCTGGCTATGGTCAAACAGGCAATCAATCCATTGGACCCTACCAAACGCTTGACCAATTACAGCCCTTAAACGGTGTTTTAAATGGTAGTCAAGTACCGGGTTTAGTGGAAGGCTATCGTCCGGGTAATCCAGATTTGTTCTGGGAAACTACCAACCAATATAATGCGGGTATTGATGCGGCTTTCTTTAAAAACAGATTGAATATCACGGTAGATGCTTATCAAAAAAAGACGATTAATCTTTTAACGGATGAGCAAACACCCCCGAGCTCAGGTTTTACAACTAAGTATAAAAATGCGGCTTTTATCACGAATAAAGGTTTAGAATTCTCTTTTAATGCCTATATGATGCCGAATAATGCCCCATTCCAATGGATTTTATCAGGTAATATCAGCTCGAATGTCAACCGCATTGGCGGTCTTGAAAGCGATCAGTATGCCAACGATTTGTACTACAATGTGAATCAATTATTCCTTCGCCGCAATGGTTTCCCGATAGGTATTATTTATGGTTTAAAAACGGATGGTTTCTACGATAATATTGCCGAAGTTGTGGCTGACCCATCAAAAGCAGGTTTGTCAGAAGCCAGTCAAAGGGAATTTGTGGGTGAAATCAAATATTTAAATACGGATTCAGACCCGACAAAAATCAATGAAAAAGACCGTGTCATCATTGGAAATACCAATCCTGACTACACCTTTGGTTTGAATAATACTTTCACGTATAAAAATTTCAATTTCAGCTTTTTTGTTCAAGGTGTGCAAGGCAATGATATTTTGAATGCCAATTTGTTTGATTTGGTTATTGGCGATGTGCGCAATATCCCTGAAGATGCTTACACCTACCGTTGGACACCCCAAACCACGGCATCGGCTAAATACCCAAAGGCATGGAGAACTGAACGCCGCGAACGCCGCATCACCGACCGTGACGTAGAAGATGGCTCGTACATCCGCTTGAGAAACGTGAATGTAGGTTATACTTTTAAATCGCCTTTCAAAGGTTTGGCGGCTTTGAATATTTATGTGAATGCATCCAATCTTTGGACAAGTACCAAATATAGCTGGTATGACCCCGATGTAAATGGTTTAGGCGGCGGCGGTGGTCGCAGAGGTGTGGATATAAATTCATATCCGAATGCCCGCTCTGTGAATATGGGTTTGAAAGCAACTTTTTAAAAAATATACCCCCTCAGTATAGAGCACTTTTGAGCGCATTTTAGAGGGTATTTTTAGAGGTTAAAAAACATATTTTTTGATTAAAAAATTAAAAAAATCATGAAAAAATATATCATCGTCGCACTTCTGATAGCTGCGATTTTTCCGATGAATTCCTGTAAAAAAGACGTGTTGGATGAAAAAGTCTATGATTTTATTTCTCCTGCAAGTTTGGAAGACAGTGAAGCAGGTGCAAGCCTTTTATTACAAGGTGCATATACCACGCTCAATGAAAATTTATTCCGCTACGACGTGTGGCCTCGCATTGGCGATTTTGATTCTGACCACGTAACGGGACCCAGTTGGGCTTTCGGTTCGTTGGGTTCGGGTCAATTTCAAAAAGATTCTTGGATGTATGAAGGCACATGGAATGGTTTATACAAAGTTATTCACCGCTCCAATGTCGGTATCGAAACTGTTGAAAAAATGACTTTTGATGAAACCAAAAGAAAGAACATCATCGGTCAGTTTCAGTTTTTAAAGGCGTGGTCATATTTCCAATTGGTCAGAATGTTCGGCGGTGTTCCGCTTCGCAAAGCGTCTTTGGGTGCTGGAGAAGATGCTCAACAACCCCGTGCGGCGGTGAAAGATGTATATGCTGAAATCATTTCTATTTTAAAAACGGCGGAAAGCAATTTGTATCCGCGCACCAATACGGCTTTTAAAATAGGCCAAATCAGTAAAGGCGGAGCGAGTGCTTTATTGGCAAAAACCTATATCACGATGGCATCTGGGGCATTGTCCAATGCTTCGGTAACGGTGAGAGGTGGGAAAGCATTATTATCGGATGGTAAAACGTCCAAACCAGGTCCTGACGTGTTAACTTTTACTAAAAAGCAAGTAGCGGGTTTAGAATCTATCAACGCAGCGGAATATTTCAAATTGGCTCGTGATAAGGCAAAAGAAGTGATAAATAGTAAAGAATTTACTTTATTCTCTACTTATGAAGAAATTTGGAATCCATCGAATAGAAATAAAGGAGAGCATATTTTCATGGTGCAAGCCCTCAATGGCAGTAGTGCTTTGGGTTTAAGTATCAATACATGGAATCTAGGTTTTATAGATGGTAAAGGAGAAATTGCCAACGGTCGGTGGACAGGTATGCGTGACCATTGGTACGAACTTTTTGAAGATGGCGTAGATGACAGAGTCGTGAAAGGCGTTCAGCACCGTTGGAAACAATGGGGCGCAACGCATTATTATCCGCCAAAACACGCTGCCAATGTAACGGCTAAAGACCCTAAATATGGCTACGATGGCTCAGAAGCAAAGTGGGATCAACGGGAGTTTTATTATGCGGGTTTGACCAAATTCGGGGCAGTCTCCGATAATAAAATTGATAAAACAGACTATCATTTTCCTCTTTTACGCTATGCTGAAGTGTTTTTAATCATGGCAGAAGCCGAAAACGAATTGAGCGCAGGTTCAGCGGACGCGTATTCAGCCCTCAATACTATCCGAACTCGCAGCAAGGCAACACCTGCACCTACGGGCATGAACCAACAGCAATTCCGTTCATTCGTCTTGGAAGAACGGGCGCGGGAATTCGCTCTTGAAATGGAGCGCCGGTGGGATTTGATTCGTTGGGGCGTATATCTTGACGTGATGAATTCAATTGATGTGGATGAAAACAATATTGTGAAACGCCGCGAAGCTAAAAATCTTCTGTATCCAGTTCCGATTCAAGAACTGAATACGAATAAATTATTTGGACCTCAAAACCCGGGTTGGTAACTAAATTTTGTTCTTGGGTTATTGGTCTATGACCCCTTGATGCCTTTGGCTTCATCAAGCTTTAGCATGACAGTATAGAAGTGGTTTTTAGACTGATAACCCTCATTTAATCCATTAAAATGATTTAAATTAAAATGAAAAATATAGATTTTAATAGCGTATTAAAAATAAGCCTTTTTGCCGCGTTTGGAACGCTGACATTCATGGCTTGTGAGAAAAATCTCGTTGCAGCCGACCCTGTTGCAGTTGCGTGCAGCGGCGCACCGACCATGTCTTCGGTAACAATGCCGACCAAGCGCGATACTGTTTTAAAAGAAGCGCGAATGACCGATTGGATTATTGTAAAAGGCTCAAATCTATGCACACCAACGGCTTTATTGGTCAATGACGTTGCTGTTGACGTAGCAGATGTGAGCGCCAGTGGGAATGAGTTTACCTTTAAAATACCGAAAGCACTGCCCAAAACGCAGAATAACAAAATCACATTCACGAGTGGTTCGGGTACGGCAACGCTTGATTTTAAAGTCATTGTCCCTGATTTATCGTTCACGGGCTACGGCGGTGACATTGAAGAATATACGCCCGTTGGACAAAATTTGATTATAAAAGGACAAAATTTTGATCTTTATGGCTACACTTTGGAAGTAACAACCGTTCTATTCGGTACAACTTCCGTGAAACCAACTAAAGTAACAGATTCAGAGGTCCATGTAACGATTCCCGCAGGTACGGCTGCTAATACTGCCGTAAAAGTGAAAAATGCCACTATTGAAAGAGAAGTGCCTATTCGCTACAAAGATACAAGAGGCGTTATTTATGATTTGGATCCGACGAAAGAGGGTTGGACGCCCACGGTTGTTTCAAATGGCCCAACACCCGGCTCCATCTCTGGTAATTATTGCGTCATGACGGCTAATTACAAAGACGCTTGGGGCTGGCAAGAGGATATGCACATTGCCGATATGGTGAAACTGGCTGATTTTGGCATTACACCCGGTACTGCAAATCGCTATGTTGTGAAATTTGAAGTGAATGTGCCTACCGATTGGACATCAAATCCATTTAGACTTTGGTGGAAATCCAAAAGTGGTACGTTCAATTATAATTTTCCGTGGGGTGGTAGTTTCAACGGTGCGGCATATAAAACAGCGGGTTGGAAAACTGTAACAATTCCTTTGGCAGATTTTTACTACAGCGAAGACGATGCTGGCGCAAAAAAGGGTCAAAAAGTAACAAATTTGGATGCTGAAAGTGTCAATACAGGTATTGAAATGCGTCTTTTTATTCAAGGACCGGATGCTAAAAAGATGAATCTTTATTGGGATAATTTCCGCATAGTGCCGAAATATTAGGTAGGTGTAAAGAAATAATCGACAATTTTTGTCGGTTATTTTAGCCCAACTACTTAATTCTACTTTGGCACTTTCGAACACCCGTGTCACCGCTTTAAGGCGGTGGCACGGATTGATAGTTGAAAATAAGGATATTTTTAATACATTTTCCTGTTTTATCCGTGCCACCGCCTTAAAGCGGTGACACGGGT
>JANPHO010000447.1:0-11333 GCA_031424515.1 Saprospiraceae bacterium | reverse complement strand
CGTCACCGCGCCCGTGGACGCCCCGTGGCATAAAACATTCGTTTGGGCATTTATGGAAACACTTAATGCACTTGGTTCAGTAATTGCTCTACCAGTGCTACCGATACAGTTGTTGGCATCTTTGACTTTTAGAAAATAAGTAGCTGCTGGAAGACCAGTAAATGTGTTTGAGCTTGTCATGGTAGAAACATACGTTGTACCATTATCTTTTGAAAATTGATAAGGCGATACACCGCCATTTGCAGTAAGGGTAATTACGCCATTAGAGCCGCCATTACAACTTACATTTGTGCCTGAAACTGTGGCAAAGAAAAGAGCTGGTTGAGTAATATTTACCGTTTGGGTAGCAACACAAGAGTTTCCATCCGTTACTGTAATAGTATATGTATCTGCTGCTAAATCTGGATAATTATAAGGGTTTGAACCTATTCCAGGGATAACTGTATTGGAAGAATTTTTAACAACAACTGAATAAGGCAATGCACCACCTGAAACTGTTATATTAAAAACACCTGATTGACTACCATTGCAACGTACATCTGTTTTTGAGTTAAGGGTTATTGTTGGACCTGTGACGCCATTTAAAACGACATCCGTCGGACCTGCTTGACACCCGTTGGCATCTCGAACTTTTATTTTATACGTACCCGCCGTTAAGTTTGTGAAAGTATATGGGTTAGGTGTTGAAACGTTATTTGTAAAAGTTGCTCCATTATCATTTGAAAATTGGTAAACACTCGTTCCACCACTGGCTGTTACAGTAATTGAGGCAGTTGGATTCGCACAACTTATATTGGTATTGCTCGTGGTAAAAGTAAGGAAATCAGCAGGTTCATCAATGGTTAGATTTGTTGTATTTGAAAGACAACCATTTGCATCTTTTATTTTTAGAGGGTAAACTGCCGCTGGTATATTTTTAAAGAAACTATCTACTTGAAATGTAGCACCATTATCAGCTGAATAAGAAAAGGGACGAGTTCCCTTATCTGGTTTGATGAAAATATCACCTGTACTGGTTCCTTTGCAATCAGCATTGTTTTTACCCAGACTATGAATAGTTACTTGAGTACCATTCTCTACGGTTACGGTTGGCGAGGTTACAGCCAAGCAGCCATTACTGTCTTTTGCTTTGAGGGTATAACTTCCCGACATTAAGCCTGTAAAAGTTTCGCTGGCTTGAAATGATGAACCGTTATTGTTGGAGTACATATAAGGCGGTGTTCCCCCTGCTAAGCTTATCACAATTCCACCATCAGAACCACCAAAACAAGTTGGGGCAGTTGTTGGAGCAGATGTAAAAGTCACATTACTTGGATTTGTCAGAGTTTCTGTGGCTGTTACGGATGAACCGTAATCATTGAAAGTGACCGTGATTTTATATGTACCTGCGCTTAAACCAGTAAACTGTTTTGAGGTATCTGTAATGCCTGTAAAAGTTTGGAAACCTGCAATATTTAACTTTTCAAATCGAACATCATAAGTGCCCGTTGGGCTTGTTTTAGTCCATTTAAAAGTTAATTCACCATCACTTAATCCATTGCAAGTGATATTTTTATCAATAAGGGAATCTATTTTTAACGCTGGTACAACAACCGTTTGAATAACAAAAGATTGAGAAGTAGGAATGCCGCTCTCGGATATTTGAAAAATTTGATTATCCATAACGGCAATGCGGTATGTACCAGGCGGTAAATTGTTAAAAGTATCCCGATAAACCGTTCCTGCCGCAGGGATACTACCTTGCCTATACGTTTTGCCGCCATCTTTTGAATAGAAGTAGCGATCTGATTTACGCAAACCACCCGTTGCTGTAATCGTAATCGTACCATTACTACCACTGCTTGGCGTTGCTTGAACGCTTACAATACTGAGGGGGTCAACACAAGAACCCGTAGCAGGTGATGTAAATTGATAATGCTTACCATAAGGATAACCTATGGCTGAAGGGAAATTACGATTATCTGTTTTTACGCCTCTATAAAGTGTAGTACCTCCAACGACATTGGGTGAATTGGTGAATAATTTGGTCGAATCGGGATTAAGAGCAATGTAGTTACCACCGCCTAATCTTCTACCAAACAAACCAGCAGAGTAATCGTAGCCTAGAACGGAAGAGAAATCTCCCATGTTGTCGCCACCACAATTATTTAGTTTCAGATTAGGCTCCGCTTTATAGTGAAATTTGACATTATTTGAGCCTTCAAAAAGCTCTAATTGAAATGATACTGAATTATCCCTCGAAACATTACAAACACGATTCCAACGCATATTGCGCCATTCCACTGTAAAAACACGATTGGGTGCAGTACCTGATAGTTTATACACAATTTGAGAAGGCACAGCACCCGATTCGTTCGATTGTATATTATCTCTAAATGGCGCAATAAAAGGCAGTGGATTATCTAAATATGCCGTATCACATTGGCAACTTTCCCCAGTTATTGGGCTTGAATAAGTATTCAAACCCGTATAAAAACTATTTTGATACCATTGATTAAGAGAATAATTAGTGGTATTGATATTTTTATTAAAAGATACTACTCCATCTTCTGCAATGACCAATGAATCATAATAAAAGTTATCCATTTTAAAAGAAAAACCAATGGGAATATACTTCGATACAGCATCCAAATTCCCAGAACCGTATTTTGCTAAAGAGTCGCCATTAACTTTAAGCGCAGGCGAAGCATCCGTCAAATAGGTGTATGTATTGGAAGCGGATGAAGCAACGGAATCCGCCAACCAATCATTAGAAAGCATACTATTGTTGAGCGTATTTAAATCCGTAAAAGACTCAATCCTGCGGATAGCTGTACCTGTACAGCCGTTTGCATCGGTGATAGTAATGCGATAATCTTTAGCTACTAAGTTCTCAAATAAGCCTGTTGTATTCGTTACATCGCCCAAAATAGTAGCCAATGTATAAGTATAAGGCGCAACGCCACCTTTGCCTGCAAATTGAAAAGCACCATTATTGCCACTAACACACGTCACATTGCGGCGCATAGTAATGGAGTCCGTTATAGTTGGGCAAGACTGTGCATTAAGTAAATGCATAAAAAGGAATGTAAATAAGCCACATAGGAGAAAACTCCTCAAAGAATAAATTTTGTTCATGGTTTGATTAATAGCAGTTTGTTTGCAATTTGGTTGCTTATTATCTCTAATTATCTCTAAACTTATATAGTGAGAGATTCGGATAAAAATGATGAGTTTGTTGAGGTGGGAAAACGATGCAATAGGTATTATACTAAATAAAGCTATTTACACAGGAAGCGAAGTTATTTCTTATATTTTTTATTCCCAATTAAAACATTTTGACTACATTCTAAACAATGTCTATACACACAAAATACTTTAAATAAGTTATTTAACACATGAAATATAGTTTATAGTGATAATTTCCACCTTTTTATTTTAGTTAAAAAAACAAATACACGTTTCGCTTTCTTGAAATTCCTTTTAAAAAAAATGCAAGTATCCCCTCAGTATGCAGTGCATTATTATTAGTTTTTTTATCTTTAATCATCGTATTCACCTTTTTACTAAAACTTCTTCAATCATTAAAAAATGAAAACCAGACTGACACTTTCCATTGCTCTTTTCATCACTCTTTTTAGCAGTTTTATGAGTATATCCAATGGAGATGAACTCATAAAAAAGATAGTTGCCCAGCTCGAATCTTATATGTACAAAACGCCTCAAGAAAAAGTGTACATCCACCTTGATAAACCGTATTACATGGCGGGCGAAACAATGTGGCTCAAAGGATATTTATTGGGGGCAACTGTGCACAATATCGACTCGGTGAGCGGCGTATTGTACGTGGATTTAATCCATTCCAACTCTCAAAAAATCGTCAAACACCTGACGCTCCAATGCATGGGCGGTACTACTAACGGGGACATTAAACTCGATTCCACCCTCGCCGAAGGCAATTATATACTGAGGGGGTACACGCATTTCATGCAAAACTTTTCAGAAGATTTTTACTTTAAAAAAGACATTAAAATCTGGCAAACAAAGCCCTCATCTGACAAAGATTATCCTAATACAGCAGAATTAACCGATGTTTCGGAGTTTCAATTTTTCCCAGAAGGGGGTAATTTAGTGGATAATATCACCTCTCGGGTGGGTTTCAAAGGCACCAATAAATGGGGGCGTGGCGTGGATATTTCAGGGACAATTATCAATAATAACACAAAAGATAGCGTCACTTTCATAAAATCAGAGCATTTGGGTATGGGAACATTTAGTTTCATGCCGCAACCCAATACCACTTATACCGCTAAAGTTAAAAAGAGCGATGGCAGCGTGGCTACTTTTAATCTGCCTCAAGCCTTACCACAAGGATATGTTATGCAAGTGGACAATATTTCAGGCAAAAAAGACGTGAAAGTGTATATTTCATTGAGCAATCCGCAGCCAGAGGACAAGGCAGAGGACTTATTGCTCATAGGTCAACAACGAGGGATAACCTGTTTCACGGCTAAAATACCCAATAAAAGAAAAAGTATATTGGTCAATGTTCCACGTCAAGATATACCAGATGATGGTATTTTACAACTCACTCTTTTCAATCCAAAGGGTGAACCCGCTTGCGAAAGGCTCGTTTTTATTAAAAAACAAGAGCAACAAGTCAATATTAAAATCACGTCCGACAGAGCCACTTACAAGCCGCGCGAAAAAGTAACGCTCAATATTGAAGCGATTGACTCTTCTGGGCAGCCGGTTCAAGGTAATTTTTCACTGGTGGCTACGGATGCCAAGCAAGTGGCACCCCCTCAGTATGAAGGTAATATTTTGAGCTATATTTTGCTTACTTCTGATTTAAAAGGCTACATCGAAGACCCTGCTTACTACTTCACACCCAAGGATTTCAAAGCAAATATACATCTGGATTATTTGATGATGACACAAGGTTGGCGGCGTTTTATTTGGAAAGACGTGCTCACTGAGCAATACCCACGCCTTAATTATGCGGTTGAAAATGGTCTTTCCATTACAGGAAAGGCGCTTAGATACAATAAAAAGCCCTCTCCAAAGGCCAAAATGACCCTTTTATTGAAGCAAAAAGAGGTTAAAAACCCTTTAATTGCCGTCGAGGAATGTGATTCATCAGGGCATTTTGCGTTTTACAACCTCGCTTTTCAAGATACTTGTCAAGTATTAGTGCAAGCTGTAAAAGAAAAAGGAGGAAAAGGTTTGGATATTTTATTGGATACAGTGCCCATTCCAAAAGTTTACAAACCCCTCTACCCTACTCTGCCCATAACCTTTGATGCAGCAAGTTTGGCAGAGTTCATAAAAAGAGCGGCCGAATCCCTTGAGCTGGAGCGTCAATTGCAGCTGAGAGAAGATAGGATGCTCCAAACCGTAGAAATAAAAGCAAGAAAAGTGCAAAAAACGGATTCTCGCCGTATTTATGGTGAAAATACGGGTAAAACCATCAAATTGACAGATGCCGATTGCATCAATTATCGCACAGTTTATGACATTGTACAGGCGCAAGTAGCAGGTGTACAAGTCACTTTCGTGGATGGCGAGCAAGTAGCCAACAGCCGAGGCGGAAAACTGACTTTTGCCATCGACGGTTTTATCACTGATGATGCTTTTGTGAGCAGTATTTTTCCCTGCGATGTCGAATCTATTGACGTTTTACGGGGCGCGGATGCCGCTATTTTTGGATTGAGTGCGGGTGGTGGCTCAGGTGTAGTGAACGTTTTAACCAAATCAGGCAATCCTAATTATACAGGTGGCAGCAGCAGACCCACCCCCGGCATTGTCACGGGCAATAGAGTGGGCTATACAATAGCTCGCGAATTTTATGCCCCTCAGTATGACGTCTCAAAACCTGAACATGATTTACCTGATTTCCGCTCCACTATCCATTGGCAGCCCTACGTTAAAACGGATAAACAGGGCAAAGCCACCGTCACTTTCTGGAACACAGATGCCAAAACGAAAGTAAAAGTACAAATAGAAGGTTTTTCAAATAAAGGGCGTATGGGCGTAGGGAAGTTGGAATATGATGTTTTATAAATTTAATAATTTACATTAAAACTATAATTTATATTGGCAATATGTCTATATTTATTGGTCTTTTATTTATCATAAAAAATAAGTGTCGTTTTGACACATAATTCAAATATTTCAATATTAAAATTATGCCCACTAAGGAAAAACTGACTCTTCGCAGTCAAGATTGGTTCGGAAAAGAAGGAAAAGACGGTTTTATTTACCGCAGTTGGATGAAAAACCAAGGCTATCCAGCTCATCAATTCAAAGGAAAACCCGTTATTGGCATCTGTAATACATGGTCAGAAGTGACGCCTTGCAATGGGCATTTCCGTGATTTGGCCCAATCCGTAAAAAATGGGGTGTATGAAGCGGGTGGTTTTCCGCTCGAATTTCCCGTTATGTCTTTGGGTGAAACATTGATTCGCCCGACTGCCATGCTGTACCGCAATTTGGCATCTATGACGGTTGAAGAAAGTATTCGTGGAAATCCTTTTGATGCTATAGTTTTACTGACGGGTTGCGATAAAACGACTCCTTCGCTCATTATGGGTGCAGCAAGTGTTGGTTTACCAACCATTGTAGTAACTGGTGGTCCCATGCTGAATGGGCGTTTTCAAGGCAAAACCATAGGTTCTGGAACAGATATTTGGCGTTTTGACGCTGATTTTAAAACGGGAAAAATCAGTGCCGAAGAACTTGAAGAAGCCGAATCGTGCATGAATCGCAGTATTGGGCATTGTGCCACAATGGGCACGGCGTCCACAATGGCGGTCATGGCAGAGGCTTTGGGCTTGACCTTGCCGGGAGCTTCGGCGATTCCTGCGGCAGATGCGCGTAAAAAAGTAATTGCCCACGAAACAGGTATGAGAGCCGTTGAAATGGTGAAAGAAAACCTCACTATGTCAAAAATTTTGACGCGTGAAGCCTTTGAAAATGCCATTATGTTGAATGCTGCGGTGGGTGGTTCTACCAATTTTGTGATTCACCTTTTAGCTATTGCGGGACGGATAGGCGTTGATTTAAATCTTGATGATTTTGATAAAATTGGTTCTAAAATGCCATTTTTAGTCAATTTGATGCCGTCGGGCAAGTTTTTAATGGAAGACTTCTACTACGCTGGCGGATTGCCCGTGGTAATTAAAGAAATGGCGGCGCATTTGCACCCAAAAGCCATTACGGTTAATAAAAAGAGCTTGGTAGAAAACTCTGAAAAAGCCCGAAATTGGAATGAAGATGTCATTGCACCGTCTCAAAAACCCATTCTTACTGAGGGGGGTATCGCCGTGGTGAAAGGCAACTTATGTGAAAATGGGGCGGTCATAAAACCCTCCGCAGCTTCGCCTCATTTGATGAAACACAAGGGCAGAGCCGTGGTTTTTGAAACTATTGAAGACTATCACGCCCGCGTTGATGACCCTAATTTGGATATTGATGAAACATGCGTCATGGTACTTAAAAACGTGGGACCCAAAGGCTACCCTGGTATGCCCGAAGTTGGAAATATGGCTTTACCGCGTAAAATACTTGAAAAAGGCATTACTGATATGGTGCGCATTTCTGACGCTCGCATGAGTGGAACGGCTTACGGAACGGTATTTTTACACGCATCACCTGAGTCAGCGGTAGGTGGAAATTTGGCTTTGGTGCAAAATGGCGATATGATTGAAGTGGATGTACACGCGCGTTATATTCACCTGCACGTCAGCGATGAGGAACTGGAAGAACGCCGTAAAAAATGGAAACCGATTGATTTAGGCTATCACCGAGGTTATACCAAACTCTATATCAATCACGTCACGCAATCCAGTGAAGGTGCTGATTTGGACTTTTTAAAAGGCAGCTCAGGCTCAATAGTTACGCGTGAATCGCATTAAAATACCTCTTGCCATTCCGAGAAATCGGAATGGCAAGATTTAAAACCATATTTTAAAATGAAAAAACTACTTATCCCCCTACTCTATCTGATGATGCCTTTCGCTTATTCTCAAACTAAAACAGTTGGGCAAGTGATTAGCCTTGACCCTGCTTTCGATGAATTGGTTGATAAAAATGCCAAAATTGAAGTCCTTGCCGATGGTTTTAAATGGTCAGAGGGCCCAGCTTGGATAAAAAGTGGCGGTTTTTTAATATTTTCTGATGTAAAAACCAACACCATTCATAAATGGAAAGAAGGCGAAGGCATCACTGAATTCATAAAACCCTCAGGCTACACAGGCAGGGGATTTTACAGCAATGAACCCGGCAGTAATGGATTGACCATCAGCTTAGATGGACACATTATCGCCTGCGAACATGGCGATAGAAGGGTCTCAATACTCCCAATTACTGAGGGGGTCGGTAAAAAGACCCTCGCAGACAACCACAATGGCAAGCGTTTTAACAGCCCCAATGATGTGGTTCAAAAATCTAATGGCGATATTTATTTCACCGACCCACCTTATGGCTTGCCCAAACAAGAGAAAGACCCAAGCCGTGAAACGGGCATTTTTGGTGTCTATCGTATCGGCAAAGACGGAAAAGTAACCTTGCTCATCAACGATTTGAGCCGACCAAATGGCATTTGCTTTTCATTGGATGAATCAGTTTTGTACATCGCTCAATCTGACCCCGATAAGCCTTATATCATGGCTTATCCTGTTTTAAAATCGGGCATTGTGGGTAAAGGAAAGATTCTATTTGATGTCACCCCTTTTTCAAAACAAGGTTTACAAGGACTTCCCGACGGTTTGAGAATAGACAATAAAGGCAATATTTTCACCACGGGGCCCGGCGGTATCTTGGTCATTTCACCCAAAGGAAAACTGCTCGGACGCATCGAAACAGGCAATTTAACCGCCAATTGCGCTTGGGGTGATGATGGCTCTACGCTTTATATGACAGCAAATAATACGCTTTGTAGGATTAAAACGAAGACGAAAGCGGCAATATTTAGGTAAGTGAAAAGTGAAAAACTAAAAGTGAAAAGTGTTGTGATATTTTGACAAAAGTTTACATTTTCAGATTCTATGAGAAAACTTAAAAATTAACCTTCATGGCAAATTCTATTTTAAAAGAGAAAAGCTATGCCTTTGCCATTCGTATTGTAAGGCTATCTCAATATTTACAATCTGAAAAAAAAGAGTATGTATTGAGTAAGCAAATTATTAGAGTGGTACAGCGATAAGCGCTATGATACGAGAAGCAGAATTCGGACAAAGTCGAGCGGATTTTATCAATAAAATGAGTATAGCTTTAAAAGAGGCGAATGAAACAGACTACTGGCTTTTACTTTTAAAAGATACTAAATACATCAAAGAAAAGCCTTATGAAAGCATGAACACTGACTGTAAAGAGCTCATCGCAATGCTTGTATCAACTATAAAAACGGCAAAAAGTAATGGAAATAAGTGAAAAGTGAAAAGTGAAAAAACGCCTAAAATTAGACTCTTGGTGTCCGTTTATTTTCACTTTTAGTTTTTCACTTTTCACTTAAAAAGCTTTTCACTTTTTCGGTTTCCTCTTCTGAGGTTTACCGTATTTCTTCTCCATTTTTTCTTTTCTGGATACCCGTACATTCACCTTTTTATTCTTCGCCGATTTTTCGTGGAAAGCGGCATTAGAAGTCTCTTTTGGAGGAAGTTTGATGGTCGGGCTTTTCATAAATACCTTCGGCTTCTCCTCTTCAATCAATTCGTCGGAGATGACAAGGTCTTCTGGAATCGGTAAAATCGGTATTTTGCGGTTCATCAATTCCTCGATGGCTTCTTGATATTCCAACTCACGCTCCGTAATGAAAGCTATTGAAAGCCCTTTTTGCTCTGCCCTACCCGTTCGTCCGATTCTGTGAATATACGTCTCTGGTACTTCTGGCATATCGAAATTAAAAACGTGAGAAACTTCCGAAATATCCAAACCGCGCGCAATAATGTCAGTCGCTATCAAAATACGGTTTTCACCACTTTTAAATCGATTGACCGTTTCAAAACGCTTATTTTGAGCTTTATTTGAGTGAATAACACCTATTTCGTCTGTCAATTTACCCTCTAAACGCTCAAATAATATATCGGCTAAACTCTTGCTTCCCGTGAAAACCAGAACTTTTGTAAATAATGTCTTATCCGCTATCAACCTTTCCAAAAGGTTGGCTTTGGTATTAAAATTCGGCAAATGATAGGCTGATTGCTCAATATTATCCAAAGGCGTACCCGTTGGAGCTGCCTCTACAACTTCAGGAAGAGTGAAGAAAGTATCAATCATCTGACCAATTTCATCCATCATCGTAGCCGAAAACATCAAGTTTTGTCTTTTCGGCGGCAACGAATCCAAAACCCGAATCAATTGTGGTCGAAATCCAAGACTCAACATTTCATCAATCTCGTCAATCACTAATTTTTTAATATTTTTCAATTTCAAAGATCCACTCAAAACCAAATCCAACAAACGCCCCGGCGTAGCCACCAACACATCTAAACCCTTTTCAACCACCGCCATCTGGGTTTTCATATTCGTACCACCATAAACACCTACCGTCACAACATTCATGTACGTCGTCAGTTTTTGGGCTTCCTCCACTATCTGAACCACCAACTCACGCGTCGGCACAATAACCAATATCTGTGGATGTTTATCCTTTGAAAATTGCCATTGACGCAAGCACGGCAGCAAATAAGCCAGCGTTTTACCCGTACCCGTTTGCGCGATGCCCACCATATCTTTACCCGACATTGCCACCGAAAAACTCTTCTCCTGTATGGGGGTTGGTTGCTCAAAACCCAAATCACTCAAGGCATTTAAGAGTGGTTTATTTAAATTCAAATCACTAAAAGTCATACTATCAAAAATTAAATTGAGCGCAAAGGTAATATTTTCAAGCACTATATCGAAATTTCATCTTTAGCAGTTATTTTTAGTGTACAACATTTGGAAAGTTTAAAACTTTTAGAATGTTGTATCTGATAAAACTAATTCCAGCTACCCCCTCAGTATAAAGCGGTTTAATTGAATAAAAATACACATAATTACACATTTTTGTATTTAAATACTCTTTATTGTACAATTTAAACACCATTTCCTTGAATTTTGGATAAAATGTAAAACACCCTACTCCCCAATAATTGCCTTTTAAGCAACTTTCACTCATCACACAAGTATTTTTACCCTTCCAAGTCAAAAGATGCTTAGGTTTAAAAAAACAAAGTCCAATTAAATTATCCCATCCAATATTTAAAACAAAAACTCAAAAAGATTATCGTATACCTAAACAGATACACAAAAGTGTATAATATAGAATAAAAAAACACACACAAAGTAAATAAAATATCAATAATTAATAA
>JANPHO010000446.1:0-7854 GCA_031424515.1 Saprospiraceae bacterium | reverse complement strand
GTGCCATCGGCACGGCACATATAAGAAAAATATATCATTAAATGCGCCGTTCCTACGGAACTCAACAAGGATTTCGTTGTTTTTACCCCCAAATAAATTTGGGGGCTACAATATTAACCGTCCTTACAGGACTTTTAACCCGATATTCGCACTAATAGAGAATATTTAATTGTAAACAATATGCTTTTTTCAAAAAAAAATCGAAGAGTAAGCATAGTCATCATCTTGAAAGATGTGCTTACCCCATTGATATTTGGGGCTTTACATCTATGCCCCAGCATAGTTATTAGTCAAAACACAAATACTATCCCAGACGCTCTCAGCTTGGAGACTTTCCATCAACTCACCACCACCGACCAGCGCATAGCATTCTTAGCGGATAGCAATGTTGCTAAAATGGACAAGCTCACTTTTGAAGCAATTTTGCCCATCGTTGAAGCTAAAAAAGATGACAAAGCCATTTTCTATTGGCATTATCAGTATATGCGATTTGCACCACAATTTAAGGTTTATACTCAGGAAATGTTCCCAATAATCCTTAAAAACATGAGCAAAGCAGCAGATAAAAAAGGGTTAGAAGCAGAATTGGTCATTGCTCAATACAACATAACTTTCAGCGAATTTGCGAGTAAACGTTTAAATGAACAACAAACCTATTCCGCTTTTTTATATTATTTTGAACAAATAAAACGATTAGGAACGGACAAATTCAAACGTTACAGTATTGATCTAACTTTACAAAACATAGGTAGCAATTTTTATACTTTAGGCGATTATGAGAAGGCGTTGGAATGTTTATTAGAAGCAGAAAAAATCACTCAAATAGATAGTTATAGCTTTATACATATCCATACGTTGATATTGAATTTAATCGAATCCATTTATGCCGTTACTAAAGACTATCCCAAAGCGATAGCTTATGCAGAGAAAATATATGATTTAAATCTAAATAATAAATATGGTTCAAATCAATCTTGGTACTCTATTTTTTGGCAAGGTTTGGCTTCATTGGATATTGCACAATATATGTTAGAAATGGGTAATTTTAAAGAAGGCGAAAAGTATGCTGAAAGAGGTTACGCATTATATAAAGCACAAGAAGACTTTAACAATTTGGAGAAAACAGTAGCTGCTTTCGATGCATTACAAGTTCTGATTAAGATAAAACTGCAATTGGGCAAAATAGATGAGATAGAACCTTTAATCAAAAAAGTTGAATTTTTAAAATCCAAAATTGATTTTTCGCATAGTGATAATTATTTCAAGCCATTAAATTTATATGATAATTATTACAAATACTACGAAGCCAAAAAGGACTACACCAATGCTTTTCGCTACATGAAATTAATTGATGAGATGCAGGATAGCCTCAATCGCCGCAACGACAAACGTAAATTGTGGCAAATAGAATCGCGGGTAAAAGCTGACAATTATATTGCTCAAATCAAATCCGCTGAAGAAGAAAACCGTTTGCAAGAACGCCTGCGCAACTTGGCGATTTTTGCTCTGGTGCTGTTTGGTATATTTGCTTTTGTTGTTTATCGCCGCATTAAAAAAGATAATAAAACCATCAACGAGCAAAAAACTTTGCTGGAACAATCACTGGGCGAAAAAGAAAATCTTTTGAAAGAAATTCATCACCGGGTGAAGAATAATCTGCAAATTATATCA
Organism: Saprospiraceae bacterium; assembly: GCA_031424515.1. Lineage (GTDB taxonomy): Bacteria > Bacteroidota > Bacteroidia > Chitinophagales > Saprospiraceae > JAAFJT01. The sequence goes on along the minus strand of JANPHO010000446.1, from coordinate 6,183 downwards.
GGTCTTTTTGATAAACAAGCCCGACAAGTAACTGATGAAGCCACCAAAAAACTGATGAAAGCGGGACAAGACCGCGTATTTTCAATCGCTTTGGTACATGAAAACTTATATCAATCCGATAATTTAACCACCATAGACATCAAGTCTTACCTTGAAATGCTCACTAAAAACATTGAAAAATCGCAAAAAAGTGAACTTCAAGACATAAAAATTGCCTTAGACGTGGATGATTCGGTCGTAGATATTGATACGGCAATCCCTTTGGGTTTAATATTAAATGAATTGATAACCAATTGCTATAAATATGCTTTTAAAGACCACACCGAAGGCGAAATTCTCATCCGATTCCGTCAACAACAAAATGAGTTGGTTTTAGGTGTTCAAGATAACGGTGTGGGTTTGCCTGATGATTTTGATTTAAAAAAATCACATTCTTTAGGCATGAATTTAGTTCGGGGTTTGGTAAGGCAAATTAATGGGAAAATGGATTTTGTTTCGGGGATTGAAGGAACCGCTTTTACTATTTATTGCAAGAAATAGATTTAACTTAATATGCCTTCAATTCGCCCTGAAATATTGAAGAAAACCCATTAAAACATTAATTTAGCCTTTTTTATAAACAATTATCTATTCCAAAAACCAAGAAAATAGTCGAAATACTGAGGGGGGTATCCTAAACCCTCCTCGCATAATTTGTAACCACCATGGAAAAAAATGTTCGTATCCTCATTGTTGAAGATGAATTTGTCACAATGGATTTACTACGCGACTACTTAGAAGAAAGTGGTTATGAAGTATCTGGCGACGCCATGTCCGCCGATGAAGCCATCGCCATTTTAGAAAAAGGCGATACCGATTTTGCGATGCTCGACATCAATATCAGAGGAGAAAAAGACGGTATTTGGGTAGCCGAGCAAATTAATCAAAAATATAAAATTCCTTTTATTTTTTTGACCGCACTCAGCGATTCGCCCACTGTCAAAGCTGCTGCGCGTACCAATCCTTACGGTTATTTGGTAAAACCTTTTAAACAAGCGGATATTTTTACCACCATAGAAGTCGCTTTAAACAACTACAACGAAAAAAAGACAGGTTTCCGCCCGTCCGAATCTGATACTAAAACAGAATCAGAAATAAAGATAAATGACTCCATTTTCATAAAAGACAATTTAGTTTTTAAAAAAATATTCATCAAAGACATTCAATACATTCAAGCCTTTAAAAATTACCTTGAATTGTATTTTGCCGATAGTCGCCAGATTATCCGCTCAACGCTCACCGATTTTCAAAAGGTTTTACCTCAAGACCATTTCATGCAAACCCACCGCTCGTACATTGTCAACGTTAATTTTTTAGAAAAAATAGGCGGCGATTTTGTCGTCATCGGCAAAACAGAAATTCCTATCAGCCGTGGATTCAAAGAAAGCGTTTTGAAACAGTTGAAAATTTATTCTTAGAAAGGACATTCATAACATAAAATCTACCACTCGTCCCAGCTTTACCACCGCTTGTCCCTTTGATTTTGATTATGTTTTTTACTTCTATATGTTTGTGTCATGTTTGATGAAAAGAGAAATTTATATCTTTTTAAAATTACAGCCCATTTTACATAAATCAAAATTACAAACATGCAAGAATGCCTTTTTAATAGCCAACTCCGCCTATTTCCTTACTAAAAACATAAAAGCGTAGAATTTTCAACGCTAATGAAATATTGCCACCCGAAGTGTCGGGCAAAGGCAGGGTGAGTATTTTGTCTCATTTGAAATACACAAAAATTTTCGCCGTAAAAAAACAGAACTGACATGAAATCTTTAAAACTAAGGATAGTCTTCTTATTCCTCGTGGCTTCGCAAGCCCTTGAAGCACAATCTTTATCGGGCTCAACTTGGAATGTGACTATACCAAGCACATCCGCTAAACCTTACAATTTCATATTCGGCGCAACGGGAAATAAAGGCAATGTTTTATATCCTAACGCCACATTAGCTGACTTCACTTGGGCAGAAGATGGCAAAGGCAATTGGTCAATAACTGTAGAACGCATGGTGAATGGGGTACAAAAAACAGAAAGCTTTTATGGCAAAATAACGGGCAACACAGGTACGGGGTTTTATGCCAATACAACAGATAGGAAAAACTTAAAACCGCTGACAATGACTAAACAAAAGTGAGGGTTATGCCTTCCGAGTTGTCGGTACTAACCCCTCAGTATAGCAAGCCTTCGGAAAGAAGAAGGATACAAATTATACATTTTGAAAAAAATTATTTATTCAAATAATTAAAAATCAATTTTTAATGAAAAAACTTCTATTCTCCACGCTCTTATTAGCAGTGTTGTGTATGGTAAATGCACAGGCACAAAAAATTTTATTGTGGTCTTTAGATGTGAACTACGACAAAACTGCATTCAAAGAACATGGCTCGACTCCAGATTGGACACCCGTCAATTTCAATGATAACATAATTCTTTGGGTGCATTCAACCGATAAGATTTCAGTTTTTACGGTTGACGATAAAGGCAACAAAATAACCTCAAAACACCACGGGCCATTTAAGGATTGGCACGTCATCAACTATGCTAACAACAGAGTCTTATGGGCACACACCGATGGACGCATCAATTTATGGTCTATTAACGATAAGGGTGAAAAAGTCCGGGAGAAAATCCACGGTCCTTTTAAGGGTTGGGACGTGATAAACTTTTCTTACGATAAAATTTTATGGTCACACACAGACGGACGGATTAGTATATGGACAATGGACGAAGAGGGCAATAAAATCGGGGAAAAAGTACACACTCCGCTTAAGGGTTGGCGTCCCATAAACTGCACTGGCACCACCATTTTGTTGGAACACGACGACAATCGTATTAGCCTTTGGCAAATCAACTATGAAGGCAATAGAATCAGTTTTAAAGAACATGAACCTCCAGCTGCGGGATGGCGTGTCGTAAACTATGCTAACAACACCATACTATGGTCACACGATGATGGGCGTATTAGCTTATGGAAAATTGACTCTGATGGCAATAAAACAAATACTAAGAATTATGGTCCATTTGGAGATTGGAGAGTCGTCAATTATTCGGACGATAAATTATTGTGGAATAAGGAAAAATAGAACACTGTTCAAAATAATGTAAAACACGCATTTTAATAATATTTTTTTTTAATAACAACTTAAATATCTTTTTTTAACATTTTTAAATCAATTTTCTTATGAAAAAGTCATTATTCATTGCATTTTTTGCAATTATTGCTTCATCTGCAGCCTTTGCTCAAGCAAAAGTTAACCTTTACAACGTGAAGGGTACTAAAATCGAACTTGCCAGCTCGAATGGCTCTACACAAGTACTTTATGCTCTGTCAACTGGCGAATTACAATTTTCTGACAAGTCAAAAGCGGGCACTTGGATGCAAAATGGCACGGGGGCTGCCGACACAGATTTCGTACTCGCTTGGGGGAAGAACGAAGTGGTAAACAGAAACGTGAATTTGGATATGTGGACAGGCTCTTATAACAGTACAACAGGAAAAGGTACTGCAAAAAGGTTCTCTGCAAGTGCGCAAATGGGAACAACTGCCAAAGTCACTATCACTCCTCTCCCATAATTCCCAACATCGGAATGGTGAAATAATAAGTTATTGTTTCACCGTTCCATAAGTTTGGTTAATAGACTTATTTCATTGATTAACTTAAATGATTTCAGTAGCGTTTTTCGATTGAGCAGTGAATTATTCAATATATTAGCTCAAAGAGTAAACTTATTAGCTCAATTGAAAGCCTTACAAATGGGAGTAATCTTCGGGGAAATGTCAAATTTCTCCGAAGATACCCCCCTTAGTATAAATGCCAAATTGCCAAAGTAATTCAAGCAAAAAACCATTACAAATCTTTTAAAAATCATAAAAATGAAAAAATCAACATTCTTCTGCCTTATTCTCATGTCTTTTTTAGCTTGTAAAGACGCACCTAAAAACGCCGCTCAAGCACCGACAACAACTGCTCAAGCCGCCGATAAAGGCGCACAAGATGCTGCCGATTTGGTCGCTATCACGGATATCATTCACAGCTTTTATAAATGGTACGAAGCGTTTACAAATGATGATAAAAGACGCATCGAATATGTAGATTCCAAAGGCAAAACGTCAAAATTGGACAATACCAAATTGGCTGCTTATCATGCCGAGTTGATGAAAAGCGGTTTCATCAGCAAAGCATATATTGATAACGATGTCGCGTATCTGAAAAAATACGAAGCCGAATGGACGAAAAACAAGGAAAATAATAATGATGGCCCTTTATCGGGTTTAGATTTCGATAGAGTTTTCTGCGGACAAGATTGGGATATTAAAGCCTATACAACTGGTGCGGTTAAGGCGGAAGGGCTTGGTACAAACCAAGCAAAAGCGACCGTTGAAGGCAGCAAAATAGAATTGGCCAAAGAAAACGGCAAATGGCTTATTTCTAAAATCGTTTGTGAGTAATGTCAGTAAGTAGGCGTTTAAAAATAAACGACAATTTCTGTCGGGCTAAAAAAAAATTGTCGGTTATTTTAGCCCGACTACATAAAGCTGAAGCCCTCAATTTTAAAATCATCCCCAAAAATCAGCAACTCACCCCAAGGTTTTTCAAATTATGTATGTCCTACCTACAGTGCTCAAAATTTATTTTTTATATTTCCCCTAATTAAAATTGGGGCTGCAATATAGGTCAAGCCTACGGCTTTTCAGAACTTAATTGTCCTACCCCTTTGGGCAGAGCTGCTAAATATTTACAAGATTTTAAGAAAAAGTATTGCTTTAAACTTTGAAAAAAGTAGAAAAATATATATTTTTATTGTGTAAATATATTTATTAAAAAAACAAACCATGTAAAATGAACAAGTTGAAGCCTCTTCTTACAGTTGTATTATTTTTGCTGTTACACAATTTACGCGCTCAATCTAATTCTGGAACGGACATCACCGTGACCCTCAATCAAAAAGGCGTAATCACTTTGGCGGGTAAACAGGTTGCTTTAGAAGATCTGAAAAAAGAATTACAAAGAAAATTGGTCACATACTCTGTCGTGCCTGACGAAGTGCCCATAAAGTATATTGGCGAGACAGGTATGGGTATGCGTGGCGAAGTACGCAGCGAGGTAGAAAGTGCAATAGCAGGAGCAAAATGGTTGAAAAAAAGTAAAGCTAAAATTGCTTCAAAATCTGTCTCCACGCCACCCTCCATTATAGTGACCCAAAAAGGCGATATCACACTTACAGGTAAAAAAGTAGCTTTAGAAAATCTCAAAAAAGAACTTCAAAACGCTTTAATCAAGCTCGCTATTGTTCCCGATGAAGTTTCTGTAGAATATCAAGGCGAAGTACTGATGGGTATGCGCGGTGAAGTCGAAACTGAGGTAGGTGAAGCTATTACCACTGCTAAATTATTAAAAAAAGAGAAAGCAACTGTAACCGCAAAATCTGTGGCAACTATCCCCACCATTGTCGTTGATAAAAAAGGAGAAGTTACTATTTCAGGTAGAAAAATACCTTATGACAATTTCAAAAAGGAACTTCAAATCGAATTGGTAAAACTACCCAAGATACCGACAGAAATCCCCATAAAATTTGATAAAAACCTGCTAATGGGCACTCGTGGCGCAGTTCGTGATGAAGTAAACGGTGCCATCAAAGGAGCAAAATGGCTTAAAAAGAAAGCCGCTTTGGAAGCAGCTAACCAAAAAATGATAGAAGATTTAGCAGCATTTTACACCGGCACTCTACCTTGTGCGGATTGTGATGCTATTGAAATACTCCTTACTATAAATGCCGACGTGAATAGGACTTTTACCCTTGAAGAACAATATAAAGGTAAAAAAAGTAAAACCATAGAATCCAATGGAACATGGGGCGTCACTGATGGAATTGTCACTTTGAAAGGAAAAACAGCTTCTACTAAATATCAAGTCACGAAGGAAGGTTTAATAAGCCTCAATGCCGACGGGAGTAAAAAAGATGCCGTTTTGGCAAAAAAGTATTTATTAAAAAAAGTGTTGGGTGAATAAGAAGGCGTAAAGAAATAAACGCTGCTATCGTCGGGCTAAAAATCATGTAAAATGCGGAGCAAAGCGGAGCATTTTGCGTGATTTTTAGAGCCTACTTAAAAAGATAGCAGCGTTTATTTTAGCCCATCTACT
>JANPHO010000445.1:0-2676 GCA_031424515.1 Saprospiraceae bacterium | reverse complement strand
CATCAGCGATATATCTACAATATCGAGCGGTATTTCAAAGAAGCAGCATCTTCTTTTTGAGACAGGAAAATACGAAAAAAGTCTTAGCTTTGTCACATTAAAAACAGTTATTCATTTATTCGATTTAACAATGGAGTTCATTAGTTTTCATGACATTCTGCCTAAAATTGCAGAAAAAGAAACTGGTTTTGTGACGATTAGCAATGATGTAAATATCCCAGATGGGGAATATGCGTTTATGGATGTGCATTGTGCAGATAAAACTTGTGATTGTAGACGTGTTTTCATTACTGTTTTACAAGTTCATCCTGACTATAATCCACGTCATATCGCTACTATTTCTTACGGTTGGGAACCTCTGGCTTTTTATAGAGCTTGGAGCGGAGAGATGTCCAATGATATGGTGAAGGAATTTAAAGGGCCATGCTTGGATACCTTTCAAAAACAATCGCCCTTTGCCCAGCACTTTTTAACGTTTTTCAAAAATATGATTTCAACTGATGTCGCTTATGTCAATCGCTTAAAAAAACATTACAAGTTATTCAAATGGAAAACAGGAATGAAGTTGCCTAAGGATATGCCATTTGATCCAACTATGCTTTGTCCATGTGGTAGTGAAGCTAAATACAAATTTTGTTGTGGTCGAAAACCGAATAAATGAAACAAGTTCAGCACTCTACCAATTGTTGCTTCAAATTGATTGTATTTTAAAATTAAAAAAGTTTCCGCAGTATCAAGCTACCGCAAATCCCGAAAAATGCCGTGCAGCAGGTGGCACGAAGCCCAATACGATGTCTTGACGCTCAACGCCTGAGGCCATGAATTCATCTACCACTTCACGCTCGGTATTATTGCATTGCATCCATATTTTGCCATTGATAATATCAAAATGAAAGATAGGCCCAAATGTATATCGGTTGTTGTGCCAGCCAATTGAGAGTAATTGGAAGCTGTTGTTGTCTCTATCAATAAGAATGCGACGTTCTGTCTTATGGTGTGAAGAACCACCTGTTTCTTCATTAGATGAAATGCAAAAATAATTTTTGTAATACGTAAAAGGTGAACATATAACTTTGCGTTATGAAATGGGAAACAATATCACAACTGCAAGGCAAAAAATTTCGCCGTTATACGGGTATAACTCGTCAAGTTTATGATGATATGCTCAAGTGTGTACGAGAAACTAAATCTGCAACACGCAAACATCCAACGAAAGGCGTTTCAAGTACATTGAGTATTGAAAATCAATTACTTATGACTGTTATGTATTGGCGTGAATACCGTGACCAAGAACATTAAGCCATTGATTATGGTATCAGCCAAAGCACCGTGAGTCGAACGATTCGAGAAATTGAGGATATACTCATTAAAAGTGGTCAATTTTCATTACCTGGTCGCAAATCGCTTCGAACAAAGGACGGCGAATATGAATTGGTGATAGTAGATGTTTGTGAAACACCCACTGAACGCCCTAAAAAAAACAAAAGCGAAAGTACAGTGGTAAAAAGAAACGACACACCTTAAAATCTCTGTTCATCGTTGACGCCCATACCCAACAAATTTTATGTGTTCTAGTGGCTAATGGTAAAACACATGATTATAAAATGCTCAAAAACAGCAAATTACACATTCATGAATCTATTAAAATATTAGCGGACTTAGGCTTTATAGGTATTCATAAAATTCACCTTAATTCTGAAATCCCTCATAAAAACTCTAAAAATCACAAGCTTACAAAAGAACAAAAAAAGCAAAATAGACAATTAGCAAAGCAGAGAATCCTAATAGAACATGTTAATAGGATGATGAAGATTTTCTTAATTCTCAAATATCCCTATCGAAACAAGCAAAAAAGATTCGGTTTGAGAGTTAATCTTCTGGCTGCTATTTATAATAAAAACAGGATTAGTTCAGCATAATTATTGAAATACACTGCTTTACACATTTGAATTTTATTTTTGCATATCATCTATTGTAACGATTCAAGAAATCTATAATAATATCTTGATATTTTTTTATCTTATCCATTTGACGATTTCATTTTTATATGGATTATAAACGAGAATTTTTGCTTGAATACGTGCCAAAGACTTTTGAATAACGGGTTTTTGAAAGAATACAAGCCAAATCTCTTCTGGAATTGCCAAAAAAAGCACTCGTTCAGGGTCTTCTATTTCCAAAGCGACAGAATAATCATTGAGTTGTCCAACGGCTTTGTGAAATTCATTGACAGTAGATGGGCCAACAAAACTTTTTACTTCAACAGCAATCGATATGTCTTCTTTTTCGGCAGCAATAAGCGGTTCTGCGCCAAAGTCAATTTCATAACCCACATCTTCTACCCTTAATGGATAAGGGTTGTCTATAATGCGCCAACCGTCTTTCTCTAATGCTTCTCGCACATTGTCATGGTAAAAATTCCTTGCCTTTTTTTTAAATCAAAATTAAGCTATTTAAAATAAAATTACCATATTTATATTTCAAAAATCTAAAACAAGAGCTCCTGTTAGAAGTAACAACAAATGACATTCTCGACCTGCTCACCGAAAACAAGGAATTTTTAAAAAAACGAAGTACCTCTATTCGGATATAAAAACGGAGTTGAAAACTCTATTACGGAAAGAAAAAACGGATTATAGATTTGCTATTATCGATTCTGCTCAATCTCATCATTAG